>NZ_CAXGPO010000016.1:0-58651 GCF_964011655.1 uncultured Spongiibacter sp.
CCTATCTCAACAGCGACAAAGTCTTGGAAATTGCCCGCGCCTGTGGCGCCGAGGCCATCCACCCCGGCTACGGTTTTCTCAGTGAAAACGCGACCTTCGTCAGTGCCTGCGAGGCGGCGGGGATCGTCTTTATCGGCCCCACTGCGGAGCAGATGCAAAGCTTTGGCTTGAAACACCGCGCGCGGGAGATTGCCGCGGCCGCGGGCGTGCCCCTGCCGCCGGGCTCGGGTTTGCTGGCGGATGTGGATACCGCCTGTGCCGAGGCCAGGGATATTGGCTACCCGGTCATGCTGAAAAGCACCGCCGGTGGCGGCGGTATAGGCATGCAGGTCTGCGATTCAGAGGCGGCGCTGCGCGAGGCCTTTAACAAGGTCAAGCAACTGGGTAAGAACAACTTTGCCGACGACGGCGTGTTTCTGGAGAAGTACATTGCCCGCGCCCGGCATATTGAAGTGCAAGCCTTTGGTGACGGCCAGGGCGCGGTGCTGGCCATCGGTGAGCGCGATTGCAGCGCCCAGCGCCGCAACCAGAAAGTGATTGAAGAGTGCCCGGCGCCGAATTTGCCCGAGCCAGTGCGTCAGCGGCTTTACACGCTGGCCGAGGCGCTACTGTCCAGTGTGAACTACCGCAATGCCGCGACGGTGGAGTACATTTTTGATGCCGATACCAAGGAGTGCTATTTCCTCGAGGTGAACACCCGCTTACAGGTGGAGCACGGCGTCACCGAGATGGTCTGGTCGGTGGACCTGGTGCAGTGGATGTTGCAACAGGCGGCTGGGGAACTGCCGCCACTGGATGTGCTGCGTCAGGGGCTGTCTGCCAGCGGGCACGCGATTCAGTTGCGAGTGTATGCCGAAGATCCCTACCGGGATTTTCAGCCTTGTGCGGGGTTGCTCAGTCATGTGGCATTTCCCCAGCCTGATGAAGCGCTGCCGGGCTTGCGTATTGAACACTGGCTGGAAAGCGGCATTGAAGTGTCACCGTACTTCGATCCGATGCTGGCGAAGATTCTCTACCGAGCGGAGGACCGCGACGCCGCGATCCAGGGTTTACGGGAGACGCTGAATCAGACGCAGCTTTACGGCATTGAAAGCAACTGTGCCTATCTGCGTTACTTGTTGGATGACGCTGTGGTGGCGAAGGGCGACGTCACAACCCGCTATCTTGCGCAGGTAACTTGGCAGCCTGCGCGTATCGATGTGCTGCAGGGCGGTACCCAGACCACCATTCAGGATTTCCCCGGTCGCGGCGGCTACTGGGATGTCGGCGTGCCGCCCTCGGGGCCCTTCGACAATTATTCCTTCCGGCTCGCTAATGCCATGCTGGGCAACATGCCTGACGCGGCGGCACTGGAAATCACCCTGCAGGGGCCGACCCTGCAATTCAGTGCACCGACCCGCATTGTGGTGGCGGGGGCGGCTATTCCACTAAGTCTGGATGGCGACCCCGTGGCGATGCACACGCCGGTGGAGGTGGTCGCTGGGCAGACTCTGATCATGGGGCGTATCGAGTGCGGCGCGCGGGCATATCTGGCCGTTGCAGGTGGCCTCGATTGCCCCGAGTACCTCGGCTCGCGCTCCACTTTTACCCTCGGCCAGTTCGGCGGTCATAACGGTCGCGCGTTGCGCACCGGCGATGTGTTGGCGCTGGCGCAGAGCGCATCCACGGGACCAGCGCTGAGCCCGGATCAGGCCGCTCTGCCGGACATCGGCTCGCAGTGGTCGCTACGGGTGATTTATGGCCCCCACGGCGCGCCAGACTTTTTTACCGACGCCGATATCCAGCAGTTCTTCAGCACCGACTGGGAAGTGCATTACAACTCCAGCCGCACCGGCGTGCGCCTGATTGGCCCCAAACCGCAGTGGGCACGTCAAAGTGGCGGCGAAGCGGGCATGCATCCGTCCAATATTCACGACAACGCCTACGCCTTTGGCACGGTGGATTTCACCGGCGATATGCCGGTGATTCTCGGCCCGGACGGCCCCTCGCTGGGCGGCTTTGTCTGTCCGGCCACGGTGATTACCGCCGACCTGTGGAAACTCGGCCAGTTGCGCGCCGGGGACACGCTGCGCTTTGTGCCGGTCAGCGTTGACGCGGCGGTGGCGGCTGAGCGTTGCCAGCAGGCCTTTTTCGCCGGTGATGAGCTTGGCGATAACACCGCCGCTGCCGAATCCGCGGCGCCGGTCTCTGTCGAGGCCCTGCCGTCGCCCATCGTTAAACGCCTCAGCGCGGACGAGGTAGGCGATGAGGTGGTTTATCGCCTGGCGGGAGATCACTTCCTGCTGGTGGAATACGGCCCGCTGGAGCTGGATATTCGCCTGCGCTTTCGCGCCCATGCGCTGATGCAGGATTTGCAGCAGACACCATTGCCGGGGCTGCGTGAACTCACGCCGGGCATTCGCTCACTGCAACTGCATTATGACGCGCAGCAATTACCGCTGCGCGAGCTGCTGGACGAGCTGGCGCGCCGCGAACGGCGTTTATCGCAGCGCTTGGATTCCCTGCACGTGCCATCGCGCACGGTGTGGCTACCGCTGAGCTGGGACGACGAGGCCTGCCAGTTGGCAGTGGATAAATACCAGCAGTCAGTGCGTGCCAATGCGCCCTGGTGCCCGAGTAATCTGGAATTTATCCGCCGCATCAATGGTCTCGACAGCATTGCCGAGGTCAAGGATATCGTCTTCGACGCCGCCTATCTGGTGATGGGGCTGGGCGATGTGTATCTGGGGGCGCCGGTCGCCACGCCGGTCGATCCGCGTCACCGCTTGGTGACCACCAAATATAATCCGGCGCGTACCTGGACCGCAGAAAACTCGGTGGGTATCGGCGGCTCTTATCTCTGTGTGTACGGCATGGAAGGGCCGGGCGGTTACCAGTTTGTCGGTCGCACTTTGCAAATGTGGAATCGCTACCGCCGCACGGCCGCGTTTACCGAGCCCTATCTGCTGCGCTTCTTCGATCAGATTCGCTTCTACGAAGTCAGCCACGATGAACTCACGCAAATCCGTCGTGATTTCCCGCTGGGCGATTACCCGCTGCGTACTGAGGAGGGCGAGTTTTCGCTGGCGGAGTACGAAGCGTTTACTGAGCAGCACGCGGCGGAAATCGATGCCCATACTCGCCGCCGAGAGCAGGCCTTCGACGACGAGCTGGCGCGCTGGCATGCCGATGGTCAGTTCCACTACGAGGCACCGGAGGTTGAGGTCAGTGACGATACGCTGGTGATTGGCGACGACGATATTGTAGTGGACAGCTCGGTGGCGGGCAGCGTTTGGCAGCTGAATGTGGCCGAGGGCGATACCGTTGAAGCCGGGCAGTGCGTAATGCTGCTGGAGTCGATGAAGATGGAAGTCGCCGTGCTGGCCAGCCAGCCGGGCCGGGTGAAAACGGTGGTGGTGAAAGCCGGCGGCCGCGTTAGTGCCGGTCAGCCGCTGTTAATTCTGGAAGGGGAGAGAGACCAATGACCTTGCCCACACTGAGTCGCCGCAGCCTGCATCAGGCTTACCGCGATGGCAGCTTGACACCGCGCAAGCTGATGGCCGAGATTGCCGCGCGCTGCGACGCGCTCAAGGACCACAATATTTGGATTTACCGCCTCAGCGCGGCGGAGCTGGAACCGTATCTGCAAACACTGGACGGTCACAGTCCCGACAGCCTGCCGCTGTTTGGTCTGCCCTTTGCCATTAAAGACAATATCGACCTGGCGGGTGTGCCCACCACGGCGGCCTGCGATGCCTTCAGCTATACCCCCTCGCAATCGGCGACGGTGGTGCAAGCGCTGATTGCCGCCGGGGCGATTCCGGTGGGCAAGAGTAACCTCGACCAGTTTGCCACCGGGCTGGTGGGCACCCGCTCGCCCTGGGGCGCCTGTAAAAACAGTGTCGACCCCGACATGATCAGTGGCGGTTCCAGCTCTGGCTCAGCGGTGGCCGTGGCCAAGGGGCTGGCCTGTTTCAGCCTGGGCACTGACACGGCGGGCTCGGGCCGCGTACCCGCCTGCTTTAATAATCTGGTGGGCCTCAAACCCAGTATCGGCCTGTTGTCGGCCACGGGGATGGTGCCCGCCTGCCGCTCACTGGACTGCATGACAGTGTTTGCACTGAATGTGGATGACGCCCACGCGGTGCTGTCGGTGGCTGAGGGTGAGGACGCCAGTGATGCCTACAGCCGCGCCAACCCCTTCGGCAACCGTTCCCGCCATTACGGACGACATGCCGGCAAATTGCGCCTGGGCGTGATGCCAGCGGAACAACTCGCCTTTTTCGATCACGCGGGCTACGAGCAGGCCTATCAGCAGAGCCTCGCGGCGATTGCCGAGGATGATGAGATCGAGCTGATCGAGGTGGATATGTCGGCCTTTCTCGATGCCGCCAAACTCCTCTATGAAGGCCCTTGGGTGGCGGAGCGCTATCTGGCCTGCTCACCGCTGATTGAGGAGCAGCCCGACGCACTGCTGCCGGTCACCCGAACGATTATCAGCGGTGGTGCAACGCCGTCAGCGCGGGATGCCTTCTCTTTTCAGTATCGTCTAAAAGCCTTGCGCAAACTGGCGCAGGCCGCGCTGGATTCGGTGGATGCACTGCTCACACCCACCGCGCCGCGGCCTTATTCGATTGCCGAGCTGGACGCTGACCCCATCGCCCTGAACAGCAATACCGGCTACTACACCAACTATATGAACCTGTTTGACCTCTGCGGTTTGGCGCTGCCTACGGCGTTTACCGACGACGGTTTCCCCTTTGGCCTGACGCTGGTTGCCGAGGCCTTTGGCGACCGCAAGCTGCTGTCGATTGGTAACCGTCTGCAACAGCGTTTTGCCCTGCCGCTGGGCGCGGAAAAGCGTGCTTTTGAAGCGCTTTCCAAGAATGCTTCGACAGCGGCCGAGCGGGTGGACGTGGTGGTTTGCGGCGCCCATCTGGACGGTCAGCCCCTTAACTGGCAGCTTCGTGAGCGTGGTGCCACCTTACAGCTGTGCACGCAGTCAGCCCCTGATTACCAGCTCTATGCCTTGCCCGGTGGGCCGCCGTTGCGTCCGGCCATGGTGCTGGCCGAGTCCGGCCAGGGGCAGGCGATCGAGTTGGAGGTCTGGTCGATGCCGCTCGCCGAACTTGGCTGTTTTGTGGCCGGGATTCCGGCGCCACTGGGTATTGGCAAAGTGCGGCTGGCCGACGGACGGCTGTGCCCGGGCTTTATCTGCGAGCAGTCGGGGATTCGCGGCGCGACGGATATCAGCCATTTTGGCGGCTGGCGGGCCTACCTCCGCAGCCTGTAACGTGGCAGCATGGCGTTTTTGTCATCATGGCTGAACCATGTTGGAAAGCTGGAAAGATTATTGCCCATACTGCGGCGAGCGTATCGAACTGCTGATCGACCCGAGCCTAGCAGGGGAGCCGTACGTTGAAGACTGCGAGGTATGTTGCCGCCCCATGCGCGTCAGCGTGAGCGATGGCGACGCGCCACTGGGCGCTGATAGCTGGGCGCAGGCGATAGAGGAGCTGCCCGCGTCGGCGTCCGACTCCGGTTTGCAGGTTCAGCTTCAACGCGAAGATGAGGTGTAACGATGCCCTGTGAACTGCGAGCGATAGAAGCAGATATCTGCCAGCTGAAGGTTGATGCCATCGTTAATGCCGCCAATAACAGCTTGCTCGGCGGGGGCGGTGTCGACGGCGCCATTCACCGGGCGGCGGGGCCGGCGTTGTTGGAATTCTGTCGCGGCTTGCAGGGTTGCGCGACCGGCGATGCCAAAGTCAGCCCCGGTTTTGCACTGCCAGCTCAATACGTTCTTCATACGGTAGGGCCGGTGTGGCACGGCGGTGATCAGGGCGAGGCCGATAAACTGGCGAGTTGCTACCGCCGCTGTATTGAAGAGGCTAAGGCACTGGAGCTTGTCACTCTGGCCTTTCCGGCCATTAGCTGCGGCGTATATGGCTACCCTCACGACCAGGCCTGCGCTATTGCGGTGGCCAGTTTACGGGAGGCCTTGCTTGAGCCGCGCAGCCTCCGGCAGATCTTTCTGGTGGCGTTCAGCCCGGAAATGCTGGCCCACTGGCAGCGGGCTTTAGCGCACGGCTAGGGTTTACTGGCGGCCTAAAGCCTTGAGCAAACTGGCTTCCGTTTGTGGCCCCGTGAGTACACTGTGCAGTTCACCTTGTGGGCTGAGGATATAGGTGGTCGGTAATACTTTGGGGCGTTCTTGCCCGAGCAATTGGGCGGGGTCGGCGAGCATACTTTCAAATTGAATATCCAACTCGGTAATGGCCTCGTCTAGCGCCGGGCCCTGCAGGCGGTCGTAGTTTGCGCCGTAAACGTCGATGTCGCTGTGCTCGGCATCAAGTTTATTGAGTTCGGGAATTTCATCGCGACAGGGGCCGCACCATGTCGCCCAATAATTAATCAGTACCCAGTTATCGGTATCAGGCAAGCCCGCTGCGCTGGTTTCGCTGCGGCTGCAGGCGATTAATAAAGAGCAGGTAAGCAGTAGCAAGATTGATCGCAGTTGTATCATTTCCTATTCCAAATGGTGGCCAGCAATGCGCTGTGTATAATGTCGCTCATCGTTTACTACGCTGGATGAGCCATGTCTGTTTACACCCTGTACCACAATCCTCGCTGTTCCAAGTCACGTCAAACCAAGCAGTTGCTTGAAGACAATGGGATAACACCAGAGGTCGTCCTGTATTTAGAAGATAGCCCGAGTGCGGATACGCTGCGAGACTTGCTGGCGAAGCTGGGTATTTCTCCGCGGCAATTGTTGCGCAAGGGCGAGGCAGAATACAAGGAGCGCGGCCTGGCGGATGACAGTCTCAGTGATGAGGTCTTAATTCAGGCGATGGTTGAAGCGCCGAAACTGATTGAACGGCCGATTGTCGTAAAAGGCGATCAGGCGGTGCTCGGGCGTCCACCTGAGAACGTACTGGCTTTGATCGATTAAGGAATCTTCAATGACAGATGGCCCCTACATTTTGGTGCTGTACTACAGCCGTCACGGCACAACCCGGCGCTTGGCCGAGCAGATAGCGCGTGGTGTGGAGCAGGCGGGTATGGCCGCGCGGCTGCGCACGGTGCCCGCGATTTCCACCGTGTGTGAGGCCGTCGAAGAGGATATTCCCGATGAGGGGCACCTCTACGCCAGTCAGGAAGATTTACGCGATTGCGCGGGCCTGGCAATGGGCAGCCCTACGCGCTTTGGCAATATGGCGGCGCCGCTGAAGTACTTTATAGATGGTAGCTCGGCGCTGTGGATGAGTGGGGCTCTGATAGGGAAGCCCGCTGCGGTCTTTACATCCAGCGCCAGTCTGCATGGCGGTCAGGAGACGACGCTAACCTCGATGATGTTGCCACTACTGCACCACGGTATGGTGATCGCCGGTTTGCCCTACAGCGAGTCCTCGCTGAGCACAACAACCACAGGTGGGACGCCCTACGGAGCAAGCCACGTTGCCGGCAGTGACGGGCGCGATGTCGATGCCACCGAGCTGGCGTTGGCGACTGCCCTGGGCAAGCGTCTTGCGTTACTGGCTAAGCGACTGGTTGATTAACTCTACATAAGGAAACTTCAGGTATGACAAGTTTGGAAAAGCGCGCGGCCGTCACGGCGGCTTTGATGAAGTTTTCCTACGTCGGTTTGTTAATTTCATTGAGTTTGAGTACGTGGGTGTGGGTGCAAGAGGGGCGCCAGCCCAGCGTTACTATCTGGCTGATTCGCGTGTTGCCACTGCTGATTTTTGTGCTGCCGGTTTTTCGCCAGCAGCTCAAAGGCATTGCCTGGATGTGTTTTGTAAGCCTGTTGTATTTTGCCTCGGCGGTTACCGAGGCCATGTCGCCCTTTGTTATTTGGATCAATTATATTGAGCTGGCGTTGGTAGTTATTTTGTTCTGCAGCGCGACGGCGTTTATTCGCTGGCATGCGCAGGCAATGCGCGCCGCACAAGAAGTATGAGGAGTAAGGACACAGTATGAGCGATGCAAATAAGCGCGGTTTTTTTAGCCGTTTGGGCAATGTGCTGGACGGTGTGCGCCGCTGGACCTTAAACCTGTTCTTCTTGGTGTTTATCGGCTTGCTGCTGTTCAACATTGTGAATGCCTTCCGTGTTGAAGTGCCAAACGGTGGCGTTCTGGTACTGGCTCCTGAGGGGGTGGTGGTTGAGCAATACACCGCCGTTGACGCATTCACGCAAATCAGTGGCAGTGGTCTGCCGATAGAAACCCTGTTGCAAGACCTGATCGATAGTGTGGATTACGCCCGCGAGGACAGCAGCATCCAGGTACTGTTGTTATTGCTCGATGATATGCAGCACATCGGTATGGCCCGCTCATTGGAATTGTCAGATGCGCTGCGGCGTTTTCGCGAGTCGGGCAAGCAAATTGTCGCGATGTCGGGACACTACGATCAGGACAAGTACTTGTTGGCGAGCGAGGCTGACCAAATACTGCTGCACAATATGGGCGGCGTCAGCCTGGAAGGCTTTGCCGTGGTACGCAACTACCTGAGTGAGGCGATTGATAAATTAAAGGTGAACTTCCACGTATTTAAAGTGGGAAGCTACAAGTCGGCACTCGAGCCATTTATTCGCAATGATATGTCGCCGGAAGCGCGTGAAGCGAACCGAGGCTGGCTGGAACCGCTGTGGGATCTATACCGCGACCGCGTCGTTGAGCGCCGCAATATTGCTGTTAAAGACTTTAATTACTACGTGAACCATATCGATCGCGTGCTGGCTGGTAGTGGTGGCGATGCCGCACAAGCTGCCCTGGATTATGGCTTGGTCGACGGTATTGTCAGTCGGCCAAGGCTCAGCGAAATGATGGCTGAGCAGGTCGGTTGGGATAAAGATGGCTATTTTAACCAGGTTTATTACAAGCACTATCTGCGCTATAAGCGGGGTATAACCTTACCCGACGATACTGCGGGTGTGGCTTTAATCGTTGCGAGCGGCAATATTGTGGATGGTGAGCGGCCTGCGGGCAGCATTGGCGGCGATAGCCTTGCGCGTCTGGTTCGTACCGCGCGGCTGGATGAGAGTGTTAAGGCGCTGGTGTTGCGCATCGACAGCGGTGGGGGCTCCGCTTTTGCATCTGAAATTATTCGCGCCGAACTCGAGGCCCTGCAACAGGCGGGCAAGCCCTACGTGGTGTCAATGAGCAGCCTGGCGGCATCAGGTGGATACTGGATAGCGGCAGGTGCCGATGAGATCTGGGCGAGCCCTGCTACGTTGACAGGCTCTATCGGCATCTTTGGTGCTTTTCCCACCGTTGAGGAATTACTGGCTGATCTGGGTGTAAACACCGACGGTGTCGGCACATCGGCAGTTGCCGGTAAGCTGCGTGTTGACCGCCCGCTAGACCCTATTGTGGCGCGATCCATTCAAAGCAGTATCGATAATGGCTATCGCCGGTTTATTAATGTGGTTGCCGAGGGCCGCGGCAAACTGCCAGAACAAGTCGAGCCGATTGCCGAAGGGCGAGTGTGGAGTGGTATGGATGCTCGTGAACTCGGCTTGGTAGATAAGCTGGGCACCTTAGAACAAGCCATTCAGTCGGCCGCGAAACTTGCCGGGCTGAGTGACAGCCGACACCGCGAATTGCGCTTGCCGATGAGCCCGGAAGAAGAGCTGATGCGCTGGATACTAAGCTCGGGGGTCGCAGCGCCTTTGCTCCCCCAGTCTCTCTCTGCGTTAATTCAGCAGTGGCTGCCTGCGACCGCAGCGCTCCCCACGCTAAATGACCCGCGTGGTATGTATGCCTACTGTCCGGTGTGTGTGAGCCCGTAGCCGCAAATACAGGCATTGACACCCTCTTGCATTGGCGCCGGAGTAACAGTGAAACGCCGTTACTCCGCGCTGGCTTTTAGCTCCTGAATAATCGATGCCCACATAGCATCTGGCGCGGCGTAGGGGGCATAAATAGCCAATCGGTCTGCATAGCCAGCATATTTCTTTTTCAGCAAACCGGCGATCTCTTCAGGTTTGCCGCGAGTGCAGAACGCGTCGAGAAAATCATCGTCCACATAGCTGCCCAGCTCATCCCATTTGCCTTCCTTGGAGAGGCGATTCATTGTCGGCTGTAAGTCGCCCAGGCCTACCGCCTCCATCGGCGGGGCATAGGCTGGCGTCGAGGCATAGAACCCCAATAAGCTCTTCACGCTATTCTCCGCCGCAACATATTCCTCTTCGGTTTCTCCGGTGATGATGATGGCATTAACCTGTAAGGTGAAGTCATCCAGGGAGCGCGCCGATTTTTCTAAGCCCCTTTTCACGGCAGGTAGGGCTTTCTCTTCCAGAAAGGGCAGGCTGTTGAAGGGGTGGACGATCAAACCGTCGGCAACCTCGCCGGCGACTTCGGTCATTTTTGGTCCCAGTGCGCCCAGCATGATTGGTGGAATTCCATAAGGATTTGGCCCTGGGTTGAACATCGGCGTCATCAATGTGTGGCGATAATACTTCCCCTGGAAGTCGAGTTTGTTGCCATGTTGCCAACAGTCGAAAAACGCTTTGACCGCTAAGATATACTCTCGCATTCTCGCCGCGGGTGGATTGAAGTCTATACCGAAGCGCTTTTCTATGTGCGCTTTAATCTGTGAGCCGATCCCCAGGCTGAATTTACCCTTTGAAAACGTTTGTAGGTCCCACGCCTGGTAGGCAATGTGAGAGGGGTTTCTGGGGAAGGCCACGGCAATGCCGGTGGCAATATCCAGTTCGGGGGCATGCTCTGAGGCGAGCGCTAAAGGGAAGAACGGATCCCAGCTACCCTCCAGTGAATACACGCCGTCATAGCCGATTGCTGCCAGGCGTTTGGCTTCCGCCGCTGCGCCACTCATTTGCGCATAAAAGGGGCCGTCAATTTTCATTATTTTTACCTTGTTCTATTTACTTGGATTGCTGTCGCGATTGCATTCAAACCAGCCGATGACGGGCGCCTCATCGTCGATATAGCAGCGTACTAAAGAGCGTCGATACTCGGTGCGCTTGGGCGGTGAGAAGGTGTGGGTAATATCGATTTCCACACCGGAGATCGTTTCAATACGACCGCTGATCAGCCTACCACTACTGCAGGCGAGGTCGAAGTGCCCGGCAACGGAGCGATGTGGGGAGGTCGCATCAAAAGAGAGGTCGAATTCAACACCCTCCAGATTCTCCATCTCGCCGTCGTTTTCCTGGAAGTAACCAACCTTGATTTCCGGCCACTCCGGAATATTCACTACGGTGGACTGCAAACTGAATTTCTCCGTATTAATGACCAGAAACTGCCACTGCATATCCCAGGGGCGGGGGCCCCATGAGTGGTCGCGTTCGCCCCTAACAGTAACGTCCTGTGTGTACTTATCGATGCTCACCGTAAAGGCGCCGGCGATTGGCTGTTCATAGCGATTGGTACTAAAGCCCTCCGCTTGGTGATCTTCAACGGTGCCACCGCCGCGAGAGTGGGCAGGGCCCAGGGCATTCATGGTTAGCTGGACGGCGACCGGTAGCACCAGGCCTTGGCGTTGCCCCGACAGGACTCTTGCAAAGCCTGATACGCTCAGCGTTCCGGTTTGCAGGGCCTCACCGGCCTGATAACTAAATGCTAAGCCCCAGCCCTCATAAGCGAAAACGTGATTGTCGCTTTGTAACTTCAGCGCTGAGAAGGGGAGACGGTACTCTTCGATCGCGAGCCACTCTTCACCATCGAGCAGGTACAGCCAAAATAGCACGCGTTGTTGTACGGGGTGCCAACCGACTCGGCAGTGCCCTGCGATGCGGCCATTGGCGTCATACCAATCGAAAAAATACGATTCATTCCAGTCTGAATGATCGCGGCTAAAGGGGTGTGGAAACTCGTCGTCGAGTTGAATACCAAATTGCGTCAGCGTTTTATTATCTAGCATTGTGCTCTGCTCTCGGTAATGTATTTGGTTGTGGCAATCAGCAAGGCCGCACTTACAGAAGTGATACCACGCCGGTATCTGCGTTGAGGCGAATATTGTCGCCAGTTTTTATTCGTTGGGTGGCAACGCGGGTATTTACGATTGCCGGAAGGCCGTACTCTCTGGCAATGACCGCGCCGTGGGAGACTGAGCTTCCAACGTCGGTTATTAGACCGGCTATTGAACTGAAGTACGGGGTCCAGCCCACATCGGTGATGGGGGCCACGAGAATTTCACCAGGCTGTAGCCCCGCGGCGTCGCTAACGCTAAAGGCGACCCTGGCCTTGCCCTCGACCAGGCCAGAGGAAACTGGCCGTCCTAGGATGTCGCCACCGCTGTCCGCGCTCTGTCGTCGACGGTCGAGTGGTTGTGGGGGCCCCACGCAGATTTCATTGAAGTCGAGTTTATTTTGAAAGGCGAGGGCGGTTCGACGATTGCTGGCTTTTTCTTTCTCCAGCGCTGTGTCAGCGGAGCGTACGACGCTCATGAGTTCATCGTGGGTGAAAAAGAAAACCTGATCGGCGTCGTCCAGCTTTCCTTCGCGGTGAAGTTGCTCACCCAGCGCCCGGTAGCTGCGTTTGAAACGGTTGGCGATGTCGACCAGTAGTGATTTTGTTGCCTCTCGTCGGCGAATAGCCGCGTGCGCCTTGGGTAATATCCAGCGTACGCCTCGACTCAGTTGGCTGGTGTCGACTGCCTGTGGTTTCGGGTTCACCGCCTTGCCAGAGAGACGCGCGCTTGCCGAGGCTTGTAACGTGGTGACCAGTGTCTCGGGCGCATCTGCCCAGCAGGCTTCTCGCATGCAGAGTTCCCGATAGCCACGGTGACCGTGGCGATGTAAAAATGCCTTAAAGTCGTCAGACACTATTGTGCTGCTGGCTAGCCACTCGACAGCGTTAGTTGGCGAGGCATCGACGAAAGCCTGAGCGTCGTGCTCATGTTGAGCGATTTTCTCGACAATGGCATCCAGCTGCTCGACGAGGATGGCGCTTTCAACGCCGCTTGCGCCAGCCATTAAGTTTGCCGCCTGTGCCTGTTCTGCAGCGCTGCTCTCTTGCCCTCCAGAAATCATGGACTGGAGGATATTGCTGGCCACTCCGGAGGTTGTGGAGGATTGAAGGTGGACGGCCATTGCTTCGGAATAGAAGGGTAAGGCCTTGTCCAGCGCCTGAGCGATTTCCACGCTATTTCCAGAAGTTGGCAGGTTGAAGGCGTCGGCTTTCTTGCTAAATCGGGCGATGACATCATCGGCTTTTTGCAGATACCGGAGCATTTTTACGGTGCCCAATAGACGTATCCACCAGGGGCGCTTGGGGGGCTCTTGAAGCTCTTCCACCACTCCACCGCACAGGCTGTAGCCCATAGATTTTGCGTCCACCCCGAGTACGTTGGCAGCGGCAGCGATTGATCCGCTGAGGTTGATGAAGAGCTTGCCGTGACTCATTGCTATTTGAGTCCAGTCATCGGTTACGGCTTTGCGACCGGCATAACTCACATGCATGTGTTGCATGCCATTCTCTATGCTTCGCCCCGTGGTTGAAAAGGTTAGGGGGCAGACGGCGCCCGGCATCATTTCGCCGACGTTGCAGCGCGTGACAACGTCAGTGGCGTTGATTGGTGTATCTAACTCGTTCAGATCAGTCCCGATGGTGGTGATCGGCCGAGCTTGCAGCCAGAAGATGCGGCCCTGGCTGTCAGCGGCCCACTCCAGGTCAAGCGGGATACCGGCCTGTTGGCTAGCGTGCTTGGCCTGAGCAACGAGGGCGTCGAGTAGCGCGTCGGAGAGTATCGGCGTATCGCCGATAAGCTCAGAGTAGCTTAGCTGGCCACTGCGGTTAAATTCGTAGTGATCGGGTGTCGCTTCCCCGCTGACGAGTGATTCGCCGAGCCCCTCTACGGCGTTCACGACAAGCCGGTCGTGGCGGCCCGATACCGGGTCTACCGTGAATACCACACCGGCGGCGCTGGCATCTACCATGGTTTGCACAACAACGTTCATTTGCACGCCATGAATATTGTTCTTGCCTTGGTAAGCACTTGCCCGTTGGCTGTGTAGCGATGTGACGCAGCGGTCTATTGCTGCTTTTAGGTCGTCGAGTCCCTCGACGTTGAGGATACTTTCATACTGGCCGGCGAAGGAACTCTCCGCACCGTCTTCCCCCATTGCCGATGATCGAACGGCGACCATAGCGCCACCGAGCTTCTGGTAATAATCGGCCAATGCTTCAGGGTGCTTGCCACATTGCGCATTAACGATAACAAAGCCACTGGGCACCGTAAGTCCCCAGCGCATCAGTTGGTTGAGGCCGCTGGCTTTACCGCCCATGGCAAGCAATGCATCTTGGCTTGTATCGGTATCGTTTAGCCAGTGAATAGTCGTCACACTGTCGGTGATCATCGTTTTTCTCAGCTCATTATTGTTATGTGTGGTGTTGCTTCTACCGGTGATGGCGTCAAGCTTATCTTTGCTATACGATCGTATAGTGTTGGCTTTGTGTCAAGGGCAGTGCTAACTTCTTAAAATTGAAAGCATTTTTCTAATGAATTGGGGTAAGTTAAATTCCGATGAAGGCCGGTAGCGGAGCGCCGAAAACGAATGAGCGCCGGGAGCGGGTACTCCGGGCAGCCGCGCAGTTATTTGGACAACTCGGTTTTGACGGGACGTCGTTTGCGTTGGTGGCAGAGAAAGCGGGTGAACAGAAAACCTTTGTTCAATACCATTTCCAAAATAAAGACGTACTCTGGCGGGCGGCTGTGTCGCATGTTTGGTTGCAGCGCAATAATGCCTTACCGCGCTACATTGAAGATATTTCCTTGCAGCGTGCGCCCGACGACAGGGAAAAAATGATTCGTGACTTGTGCCGAAAAATACTGCACTTCACGTTTGCTCACCCCGAGTGGGTAAAAATAATGTTTCAGGAAGCATCGGCGCCTGGGCCGCGTTTAGATTGGCTCGTCAAAGAATTTATCGGCACGGACTTTATTGAAGGGCGCGCAATGATAGAGCTGGGCCAGCATCACGGTTTACTGCCAAAAGTGGATGCGATGGACCTTTTGCATATTCTGTCCGGCGCGTTGCTGTATTTGGTCAGCGTTGCGCCGATAACTGAGCGTGTGTTGGGGCTGCGGCCCGATTCCAATGACTACATTGACCACCACGTTGATACGCTGACACGCATCCTTCGGCAGCACGCCTAGGGCCCGGGCACCCGCGTGGACTTCAGGCCTTATTGTTCGCCACTTTGATGGGGGTAGTGCTGCCGCCATTCTTCAAACCCGCCGTCCATGCTGTAGACCTCGGTAAAGTCTTTCTCAACGAAAAACTGTGCGGCGCTCTGGCTGCTATTACCGTGGTAGCAGTATATGATCAGCGGCGCGTCCGGGTCGGCGTCTTCAATAAACTGCTGTAGGTTGTGGTTGTCCAAATGGCTGGCGCCCTTGATGTGCCCCAGCTGGTAGGACTGCTCGTCGCGAATGTCGGCGAGTTGTGTCGAGGGCTGGCGCAGCAGCTGTTCGGCGTCTGAGATCGAGATGCGTTTAAAGGACATAAGCGTTCTTATCAGGTCAGTCGGAAAATTACTGGTGAAATAACGGAGCGAGTGCGCGGGGCGCTACTCGCTCAGTGCCGGTTCGAGCTCGCGAGCAGACTTACTGCCAAACAGCACTTTCACATCTTCAAGTACGATATACAGGCAGGGTATTAATATCAATGTGATGACCGTAGCGAAGATGATGCCGAAGCCGAGTGACACCGCCATGGGAATCACAAACTGGGCTTGCAAGCTGTCTTCCATCAACATGGGTAACAGACCAAAGAAGGTGGTTAGCGACGTCAGCAGTATGGCTCTAAAGCGCTGACAGCCCGAGTCGACAACGGCGTCGATCAGGCGCTCGCCGCGGTCGATCGCCGAGTTAATGAAGTCCACCATAATCAGGCTGTCGTTGACGACAACGCCGGATAGCGCGATAACGCCAAAGAACGACATCATACTGAAGGACAGGTCCGTCACAATGTGGCCGAACACCGCACCGATAATGCCAAACGGGATCACCCCCATAATGATTAGCGGCTGCAGATACGAGCGCAAGGGGATGGCCAATAAGCCATAAATGCCAAACAGGGCGAGGGCAAAGCCGACCAGTAGGCTGACCATCAGCGTGCCCACTTCCTCACTTTCGCCACTGAGTTTGATGTCCAGGCCGGGGTAGCGCTGTTGCAAACCGGGCAGCAGGTTTTTAAGGATGCTGGAGGTGACTTTATCCGGCTCAACACGTGACTTATCGGCTTGGGCAGTCACACTGATAGAGCGCTCGCCATCAATACGCGTCATGGTTGTGTAGGCGGGCTGGATGGTGATTTTCGCCACGTTAGAGAGTGGCACAAAGGCGCCCTCGGCGGAGCGAATAAACATGTTTTGCAGGTCGGACACCGCCGCACGCTCATCGCGCGGGTAGCGAACCATCACCTTCACTTCGTCGTTGCCGCGCTGCACGCGCTGGGCTTCCGCGCCATAGAAGGCATCGCGAATCTGCTGTCCTAGTGCTGCTGAGCTGAGGCCCAGGGTTTCCGCTTCGGGGAGAATTTCCAGGACAATTTCATCGCGAAGCGCGCTGGCACCATTGCGAATATCGTAGACGCCCTCATAACGGCGCAGAGCATTTTCCACTTGTGATGCGGCAGCGGTAAGGTCTTCCGGATGGGGGCTGCTGATCTTTAGGGAGATCGACGGACCCATCTGTTGGTCGGCAATACTCACTGCCAGCACCTTGGCACCGGGGATATCACCAATTTCTTCGCGCCAGCGCCGCGCAATTTCCGCACCGTCGATATCGCGCATGTCATTCTTGGTGAGCTCGGCCATAAACGTCACGTGACGTCCGCCGCGACCAAAGGCGGCAACGTGGCTGATAAGTGCACGGTTGTCGTCGTTGGCATGGGCCGCGGAATAGGCCTCATTGACCTTGCGGAGGCTGCTATCCATATGTTCGAAGGCGCGGCGCGTTTCTTCCTCGGGGGTGCCTTCAACCATTTCCAGATTTGCCTGAACGAAGTCGCCAGGTACCTCGGGGATCATGACGAAATGCACCACTCCGCCGGCAACCAGCCCCACTGTGACGATGAGCATGGCGGTGAAGCTCGCGCCGGTGATATAGCGCTGGGCAATGGCCCGCTTAATAAAAGGCCGGTAGGTGTTTTCGACAAAATTACTGAGTATTGCATTGGACTTTGCCGGAATGCGATCGAGCTTTTGCCAAATGGGCCCAGTGCCGGGCGAACTGTGTGCCAGGTGAGCGGGGAGAATCCACTTCGACTCCACCAGTGAAAATGCCAGGCACAGGATAACAACCCAACCGACGGACTCCGGGAAAGGCGCGAAGGTACCGCTGGCGAACAGGGTTGGCGAAAACGCCATAATGGTGGTGAGTACGCCAAAGGTGGCGGGGGTGGCTACGCGCAAGGCACCTTTAATAACGGTGTCGACGGAGTGGCCGCTTTTTTCCGCTTCCGCGTAGGCGCTTTCACCAATGATGATCGCGTCGTCAACCACGATACCCAGTACCAAAATAAAGCCAAACAGGCTGAGCATATTCAGGCTGATATCGACCATTGGCATCAGCGCGAAGGTGCCGAGGAAGCAGATCGGCAAGCCGACCATTACCCAGAACGCCAGCTTGATATTCAGGAACAGACTCAACACCACAAATACCAGTAAGGCACCCATACTGAGGTTGTCGAGCATCATGCTCATACGGCCTTTCAGGTAGTAGCTGATGTCGGCAAACTGCGCAATCTCAACGCCCTCCGGCAATTGCTCGCGCTTGTTTTCGACATAGCGGCTTACCGCCTCGGCAACGCGGATTAAATCCTGGCTACCTACTGAGAAGACTTGCAGGCCCAGGCTGGGCTTGCCGTCGAAGTATGCAAAGCCGTCAACTTCCTCAAAGCCGTCGTTAATCGTCGCAATGTCGGCCAGCGTTAAGCGGGTACCGTCGGGGAAGCTTTTTACAACCAGGCGCTCAAACTCCTGCTGCTGGCGCGCCTGGCCTTGGGTTCGCAGGGAAATATTGCCGTTACTGGTTTTAATGGTGCCGCCGGGCAGGTCAAGCGACGAGCGACGAATGGCATCGGCGACATCGCTGAGGGTCAGCTGGTACTCGAGCAAGCGGTGCTCGGGAATTTCGATGCTGATCTCAAAGTCGCGGGCGCCGTTGATCTGAACAAAGGCGATGTCGGGGTCTTGCAGCATCTCCTGTTTGACCTGCTCGCCCAGCGATTTCAGGCTGCGCTCATCCAGGTCGCCGTAAAGCTCAACGTTGACGGTGTGCTTCTGAAACTCCAAGCGCTTTACGATGGGGCGCTCAGCCTGTTCGGGAAAACTGACAATGCCATCTACCGCGCTTTTGATCTCGTCCATCACGGCCAAGATGTCATAGTCTTTGTAGATGTCGGCACTGATCGTTGCCAGTGATTCGTCGGCGGTGGACTCTATGCTCTCAATCGCATCAATGTCCTGCAGCGCTTCCTCAATTTTGAGAATGACACCGTCTTCAACTTCCTCCGGCGTTGCGCCGGGGTAGGGAACCGTGATGCGGATGATGTTGATTTCGAAGTCGGGTTGCAGGGTGCGCTGAATATTCAGTGCCGAGCCAATCCCCACGCACAAGATGACGATCATCAACAGGTTGGCGGCAACGCTGTTTCGTGCGAACCACGGAATGATGCCGCGGCGAGTGTCTAGGTGCTCGGGAATAGTCATTGGACGCTGCTAAGCTCGGTAAAGGTAGCCATGCCTGATTCGCTCTGGGGCTTAACCAGTTCGGCGGTCGACATGCTGCTGTTGACTTTAACGGGGGTGCCGCTGATGGCGCTGGGCACCGATGACAGGCAGATCCGATCACCTTCCTCCAGACCTTCATACACGTAGACCAGCTTGCCTTCTGTGCGCAATGCTTTGATATCGCGGTTGCGCAGGGTTTGCTTGTCGTCGACCACCCACAGTTGATTACCGGTGCGCAGGATATGCCGAGGAACGGCGATCAGCCCATCGATTTTTCTGCCCTCTATATCCGCTTTTACAAAGCTGCCATTGAGGAGGGGCTTGCCCGGGTTCTCCAAGCGGTAGGGGTCATTCACGCGGGCGACAACAAATAACACGCGACTGCGTTCATCGAGCACGCCCTCGCTGCGCACGACCTCGGCGGGCCAGCGATCGCCAATGTCATTTTCCAGAATGACTCGGGGGTAGGTGTCGTCCTGGCTATTATTGGGTAGCTCCAAATAAGCGAGGCGGTCCGTTGGCACAGGTAGCCGTACTTCGGCAGTGTCAACGGAGAACATTTGGCCGACCGGCGTACCGGTACTAACAAATTGCCCGAGGTCGACCTGACGCATTTTAATCAAGCCGCGATAAGGGGCTTTGATTTGCGTCCGGTCCAGGTTGATCTTGGCCTGACGGCGGTCCGCGAGTGCGGAGTTCAGTCTGGCTTTGGCTTCGTTTAATTGCGGCAGCCTAAGTGCCAGGGCGCGCGCTTCTTTACTGGCGTGACGGCGGGGGTATTTGCGTAGGTCTTCCTTCGCGACTGCCGCGCGCCCTTTCTCCTGGAGCAGGTTGCTGTGGGCAGTGGCCACGGCGGCCT
Organism: uncultured Spongiibacter sp.; assembly: GCF_964011655.1. Taxonomy (NCBI): domain Bacteria; kingdom Pseudomonadati; phylum Pseudomonadota; class Gammaproteobacteria; order Cellvibrionales; family Spongiibacteraceae; genus Spongiibacter; species uncultured Spongiibacter sp. The sequence continues at coordinate 19,541 of NZ_CAXGPO010000016.1, forward strand.
CAGCGCGTTTGAGTTCCGCGCGGTAATTGCGATCGTCAATGCGCAACAGTACTTCGCCTTGTTCTACCAAGCCGCCATTTTCGAATTTGGGAGAAACGTCCATGACCTGCCCCGATACTTCGGTGACCAGGCTGGTTTCTGTGCGCGGCTGCACGGTGCCCTGACTACTCACGTTGATCGTCAGCGCCTGTTTGGTCGCAATGGCGACGTCAATGATCAGTGAATGCTGCTCAACGTCCTGCTGTTCGGGGGCTGGGCGCAGCGCGAAAAGGATCACGGCAACGACAATGGAAAGGCCGATGATTGACGCGACGGCAATGGCCTGCTTGGGCAAATTAGGCAAAACAACGTTCTCTTTTTGTCGGTGGCGGCAATGCCGCCGGCGAGTCGATGGTTTATTGGGGCGCTATTCTAGCCTTATCTGCCATCTAACAGTGTGAAATCTTGGTAAGAGCGGCGTCTTTGTCACATTTTGGGCGACTATTCGTCGCCCAGCGGGATAGCGGGTGCCCAGCGCAACCAGCTCGGTTCCACGTCGGCGTGCAGCGGAAAGTGCTGGCTGGCTTCTGCCGGGGGTGCCAGGCCGTCCTCGCCCCGCCCTTCTGGGGTGGCGAAGGCGATGCCGCCTTCAAGCAGCGATTCGACCGACTTACTGCGGATGGTCGTGCCGCTGAATAGGCCAAAATTAATGGCGACGCCGCTGGAATTCCAAAAGCGGGTGTTGCGCCGCACCAGCGTGGCGTAGCGGGGCTCAATATTAATATGGATTAAGGTACGGCGTGCATCGCTAGACAGTTCAAAGCCGTAGACTTCACCCACAGGAATGTCGCGATAAAAGACCTTCACACCCTCTTTGAGTGAGCCGCGCTGATCAGCACTCAATATTACATTCAGCCCTTTTGCGGGCGCCCGCAGCGGTGGCGCGCGCTCCAAGCCGATAAACTCTGTGAGCACGTCGCCGCTGCCCGGTAGCACACTAATATAGGCGCCGGTTACCAGGGTTTCGAGATTGCGCGTACCCACTAAGCCCAGTTGCGGTTTCACCACCCAAAAGCGGCTACCTTCGCGGGCGATAGCTTTTGCCGAAGGCGCCAGGCGGGCACTGACCACAACGCCTTGCATGCTCTGGTCCAGCTCAACGGCGGTCACTTCGCCGACCTTGATTCCCTCGTATTTAATTTCGGTTCCCTTGCTTAGACTGGCGCCGCTGGAGAAGTACAGGCGAATTTCTCTGCCCTTATCGGCAAAGCTGCTTTCGTAGTCCTCGTGCAGGGTATAACGCAGCCCCTCCCAGGCGGCTTGCGGGCGAGCCACTTCAGGGGTGTGAAAGGCAATGCCGCCACTGACAATGGTCGCCAGCGACTCGGTTTTTACGTCGAGGCCACCGAGGCCACCGCTGATACTAATGCCGCTGGCGTTCCAGAACAGCGATTCGCGGTGCAATAGGTGGGCGTAGCGCTGATGAATAAATACGCCGATTTCAACACCTTTGCGCTGTAGCGACACGCTTTCCACTTGTCCGACAGCGATCTTGCGAAAATACACCTTGCTGCCAATTTTCACCGAGCCCAGTTCGTCGGCCTCGAGCACCACCCTGACCCCAGGCGCACTGATCCGCTGGCTGGGGGCGTCGCGCAGTGCCGTGTAGCGTTCCTGCAGCTCGCCGTCTTCGCCGTCGACATTCACGGCGATATACGGCCCTCCCAGCAGGGTGTCGAGTCCCTCAACACCTGAACCCGAGACTTTGGGGCTGACTAGCCAAAACTGGCTATTTTCATTGAGGTAGTCGTAATAGGGGGCGTTGATGCGCAGCTCGGCCTCGGCACCGGCGGTAGGGCCAGCCTCATTAAAGCGCAAGTTCTCGACGCTGCCGATGCGAATACCTTGCAGGCGAAGGTCCGCACCCTGGTTCAGGCCCTCGGCGCTGTCGAAGGCCACCACAATGCGCTTGCCGCCTTCGGCGTGCGCGCGGTTTTGATGCAGCGTAAATCGGTGGCCGCTGTCGACAGCGTCGCCGTCTTCGGGACTGTCGAAGGCCACACCGCCCGCAAGAATGCTCGCCAATGAGCCGGTTTCAAGCTGGACGCCTTGCAGCCCCGCTGTGACTTTAACGCCGCTGTGGTTCCAAAATCGGCTGCGATGGTTAATGAGATGGGTGTAGCGTGGGTCGATGTGGGCAGTAATCTCCACACCGTCGTCAAGCAGTGTATAGCCTTCAATATCACCGACATCGATTTGCTGATAGAGCACGGGGGCGCCAACAGATAGCGAGCCCAGCTCTTTGGCGTGCAAGGTGATTTGTAGCCCCGAGTCGCTGCGAGGCGTGGCCGGGGGTTCGAGTAGCGCGGTAAAACTGCGCGCCGCTTGACCGTCGCCGGGTTGAAAGCTGATGTAGTTGCCGGCGACCAGGGTGTCGAGCCCCGACACGCCAGAGAGCGAGATTTGCGGTTTAACCAGCCAGAACTTGGTGTTCTCGTTAATCAGTGGCTCGATCTGTGTTTGCAGGTCCAGCGTGGCATTTACCCCTTTTAGTGCGTCGTCGAGTTGAAGTTGACTGACGCTACCCACGGTAATTCCTTGGTATACCACGGGCGTTTTGCCAGCGGTAATGCCGCTGCCATTGTCAAAGTGTACGGTCACCTGCAGGGCATTGCTGCTCAGGTTCTCGTAGAGCAGCCACATTGCAATGGCTGCGGCCACCACAGGAAGTAACCACACTGCCGACAGCCGTTTTTTGGTTTTTAATTCGGCTTGGGGATAGTTTTGTTCAGTGTTTGTCATGGTGTTCCAAATCCCAAATCAGTCTCGGGTCAAAGCTGTTGGCAGCAAGCATGGTCAATACCACCGCACCAGCAAAGGCAGTGGCGGCGGGGCCGGTGTCGACGGTGGCGATATTGCCAAGGCTGACAACAGTAACCAGTATCGAAATCATGAATAGGTCCAGCATCGACCAGCGGCCGATAAGGTGCACAAAACGGTAGAGTGCTGTGCATTGCTGCTTGCTCAGCGAAAGGCGAAACTGCACCACCATCATCAGTAATAGCAGTGCAACGATTTTAATAATTGGCACAACGATGCTGGCAATAAAGACAACGGCGGCGATCGCTCGCAGATCTGCCTGCCACAGGCGAATGATCCCCGACATAATGGTGTCGGGCACGCCCTGTCCTAGATTGACAACCGTCATAATGGTTAAGACATTCGCCGGTATCAGCAGCACGGCGGCGGCGAGGCACAGCGCCAGTGAACGCTGCAGACTGTGATGGCGGCGGAAGTAGAGGTGGGCATGACAGCGCGGGCAGCGTGCCAGGTGATGTTGGTCGCGCGCAGGCATGGCGCTGAGTAAGCCGCAGTGCTGGCAGCGGGCGAGCCCGTGTTGCTTGGCCGTTGCTGCGTTCATGTCTGCCTCCGCTGCCAAAACTGCCAGGCTTGCTCGGCATTAAAGCTCTGCGCGCAAAGGATAAGGCTGATCATTAAACCGGCCAGGCAGTAGCTTCCGCTGAGAATGTGTATCTCACCGTCGTCCATCATCTTCACGTAGGCCACTAAAATTCCGATCGCATAGACCTCCAACATGCTCCACTCCTGCATAAAGTTGCCGAGCTTGATGCTTCGAGAAAAGCTTGGCGGGCAGTAGTTAAGGTGCTGGCAAAGAGCGATAAAGGTATTGAGGAGTAAGTGCATTAGCGGCGCTAACAGCGAGCAGAGTAATACAATCAGAGACAGCAGTTTGAAGTCCTGTTGCCACAGCCTGAGTACGCCTTCTGCAAGGGTGTTGCTGCCGGTTTGCCCGGCCAGGGTAAATTGTAAAAGTGGCAGGCAGGTGGCGGGAATGAATAAAATCAGGCCACACAAACCGGCGGCCAAACTGAGCTGTGGCAAGCGTGGCGGCGCCTCGGCTAAGACCGCATTGCAGCGCGTGCAGTGGGCGCGCTTTTTACTCTCGAGCCGTGGCAGCGTTTGCAACAAATCGCAGTCGGGGCAGGCGTGAAGGTGGGGTTGTTGCGTCATTGTTTGGCGTTTACTGCAGTGGCGCGAATAAGTAGGCGCAGCGGCTAGCCAGGCGGCGGATCAGCGACCAGCTGGCAACCTCTCTTGGTAGCAGCTGTCGACACTGCTTGAAGTCATTTTCGAGCATGTGAGTGAGTTCCCCCGCAAAACCCTGATCATAGACCAGTGCACTTATTTCAAAGTTCAGCCGGAAGGAGCGGTTATCCAGGTTTGCCGTTCCCACGACGGAAATCTCATCATCCACCAGCATGACTTTTTGATGCAAGAAGCCACATTGGTAGTAATAAAACTGCACGCCATGGGGCAAGGTTTCTCGAATTGCTGAGAAAGACGACAATTTGATGATCAGTTTGTCGGGCTGCTCGGGAAGCATAATGCGTACATCCACGCCGCGCATCGCGGCCAGCTGCAAGGCGTGAATAATGGGGGTGTCGGGAACAAAGTAGGGGCTGACGATCCACAGGCGCTCTCGGGCTTGGTGAATGAGCGTTTCAAAAAACAATGCGCAGCTTTCAATACTGTCGGCGGGGCCGGTGCCAATAATCAGCATTTGTTGGTCGCTATGGTCACCGGGTGCGGCCTCACAGGGTGTAGGTGTCCAGTTCAGAGGTGGTAGTGACTCCTGTGCCCAGTACCAGTCTTCGACAAAACTCAATTGTACGGCTTGCACCGCTGGCCCTGTTATTGCCAGGCCGGTATCGCGCCAAGGTGTAAGGACGGGGTGTTGATGACGGTATTCATCGCCAATGTTCATACCGCTAATGGCGGCGTAGTTACCATCGCAAACGACAATTTTTCGGTGGTTGCGAAAGTTCAACTGTAGGCGATTGCCTGCGCCCTTGGTGCTATTGAAGGGGACAATTTGTACGCCGGCAGCGCGAAGTCTCTGCACATATTGGCGCGGCAATTTTAGACTGCCGATTTCGTCGTAAATAAAGTAAACCGACACGCCTTCTTCGGCTTTTTTTACCAGTATCTCTGCCAGTTCATTACCGATACGGTCGTTGCGCAGAATGTAGAACTCAAGCAGTACATAGTGTTTGGCAGCGCGGATATGCGCAAACATATCCGCGAAGGCCTGTTCACCATCAATCAACAGGCGAGCGTGATTACCACGAGTGAATGGCAGGGTGCTGAGGCGGTTGAGACCGAGCAGCCGCGAGTCTTGGCGGCTCGGATAGGTCTCGATATTTGAGAGCTGCGGCGCAAGCTCGCGGATCAAGTCTTCGATCGCTCGTGTATCGCCGCGTTTGGCGATCGCGTAGCCGCGAAATTTGCGCCGGCCGAATATCCAGTAGAGCGGCACAAAGAGCGGGGGGAGAACAATTAGCACAATGGCCCATGCCACCGCACCCTGAGCGGTGCGGGTTTTAAGAATGGCTTCCAGAGCCGAGAGTATACCGAGCAGCGCAATAAACGCAGCCACAGCGGCCGCCAGCCCTGACTGGTTCGCCACTACCCAGGCTGTGCTGCTCGAAAAAAAGTCACTGATTCCCATGTGCCCTCATGCAAGTAGTCGCGACGCCGTGGCCTTCACCCGCATAGACGATGCCGAGTGTTGCGTAGCCGATGGTAAAGTGATTGCCATGAGAATACGACTGTGCGTGTTGCTTTCACAGTTTTGCAGAATGGGAATGTCATTATGAGTAGAGTTTTTGCCACACCCTCGGCCCTGTTGGACGCAGTGGGTGAACATTTGGGGGCCAGTGAATGGCTGGAGGTTGACCAGCAGCGTATCAACCTTTTTGCCGATGCCACCGGCGATCATCAGTGGATTCACACTGACCCAGAGCGCGCGAAGGATGGGCCTTTTGGCAAGTGTATTGCCCATGGCTATTTGACCTTGTCACTGGTGAATTTATTCCTGCCACAAATTATCGATGTGCAGGGCATTTCAATGGGCGTGAATGTCGGCTGCGAGCGTATTCGTTTCCCTGCGCCGGTGCCGGTTGGCTCGCGAGTGCGCGGGGTGGGCGAGTTGCTCTCTGCAGAAGAGTTGAAGGGCGGCGTACAGTCGGTGGTACGGGTGACCATTGAGATTGAGGGCGGCGATCGCCCAGCCTGTGTGGTAGACACCATTAGCCGCTATTTCCCAGAGTAATTGCTCGTCTGCTGGGATCAGCAAAGTGAATATTAACGGCGGCCGTTAAAAACCTTTGATATAAGGAAGTGATAGGTCGGTCAGGGCCGCCGTGGTATAACAAAAGTGTTGCTATAAAGCGATACGAGATAGTCCCTATCCGCATGGAGGTTGTCAATGGATTTGACCCACGGCGATGTGCTTGACGGCGGTAAAGAGCTGCTGAGTAATGTGCCCATGTATATTTCGGCCGACGACGGCTATGCGCAGTGGGGCGGCTGCTTACACCTCAAGCGCCAGAATGGCGATTTGCTGCGTTCTGGGGAGTATCGAATTCGTTTGCGCGATGGTCGGCTCGGCAATATTGTCGTTCGTAAAGTGATCTCCACCAATGGTGCCCACCACCTAGAGGTGCTCTTTGAGGGGCGCGGCGAGTTAGCGCAACGGCGCGCAGGGTAAGCGCTTCGGTTTCTGAGTTGTCATCGCTGCCATTGAATGCGCGAGCCCCTTTTCCATTTCTCAGCGCGCTGTTGGCGCCTTTCTTGTTATATGTCCTACCACTCTTCGACAGAATCCCCTATTTTGTGGGCATCGTATGTAATGTGTGTGGCTAAAAGTAGTCATCTTTATTTGCGGTGTTTAGCATTTAACGGCAGTAATGGACGAGATAGGTACTAGTCGTTGCCTAGCCCTAAGTTTGGAGAGTATTGATGAAGGCGATGTCAGTATTAGTGGCAAAATGCATCGGGGTGTTGGGCCTGGCCAGCGCGGCCCTGGTACTTGTGCACCCGGTGAACTTGGCAGGGCTTGAGTATTCCTGGAAAAGCGCCTCCCTGCTGCTGGCCCTGCAGGTTTTGTTGTCATGTCTGCTATTGTATGCCGCCGAGCAGCGCCGTCAGGGCAGCGAGATAGCGGAGAAGGCCTTTCCTGCAGCAGTTATGGCGGTGGTGCTTTGGGTTTGTATGTTTGCTTACTGGTTACAGCAAGCCGTTATAAGCTAAGGAGTCATGAATGCTGCGCTGCGAATTATTGCCTCGCTTCTACGAAACCGATGGTCTGGGACATATCAATAACACGGTCGTGCCAAAGTGGTTTGAAACGGCGCGCACGCCGATTTTTAAAATCTTTAACCCCGAGCTCAGCCTTGATCAATGGAACCTGATTCTGCGCAAGATAGATGTGGAGTTTATCGCGCAAACCTATCACGAGTATCCAGTTGAAGTCCGCAGCTGGGTCAGTCATGTTGGCAACACCTCGTTCACGGTCAGTCATGAGCTATGGCAGCGTGACGAGATGACGGCAAGCGGAACGGCTGTACTTGTGTATTTTGACTACGATGCTCAGCAAAAGGGAGTGATCCCCGAACATTGCCGCAGTGCATTAAAGGAAATAGTGAAAGAGGGGTGAGTCGTATTGGGCAGGGGCTGCGCATAAATACCGCAATCAGCGTCGATTAGCTCGGGTATTTAATGACACTAGCGCGTATAATTTGCGCCCCCGCCGGTACTGTGTTCGTCTGACGCCGAATTTAACCGCGCGTCACTCTCGACCCCCAGATCAGGTCCACATTATGAGCAACACCGTAACCGCTGACGCGGAACTCCCCTTATTTACCGAACTTGGCCTCCATCCTGCTGTTGAGACGGTTGTCTCAGAGTTGGGGTATGAACGTCCATCAGCAATCCAAGCTGCGACTATTCCCTTGTTATTGGAAGGTCGTGATGTATTGGGACAGGCCCAAACTGGCACGGGCAAAACGGCAGCGTTTTCGCTGCCTATGCTGTCCATGCTGGATGTTAAAAGCAAAACCACCCAGGCGTTAATTCTTGCTCCTACGCGTGAATTGGCCATTCAGGTTGCCGAGGCGATTCAGAGCTATGGTAAGCACTTAAAAGGTCTGAAAGTACTCTCAATCTATGGTGGTCAGGGTTATCGAGAGCAGCTCGATGCCTTGAAGCGGGGCGTCCAAGTGGTCGTTGGCACACCCGGCCGGGTTATGGATCATATCCGTCGCGGTACGCTCAAACTGGACGGGTTGACTCACTTGGTGCTTGATGAAGCCGATGAAATGCTGCGCATGGGCTTTATCGACGATGTTGAATGGATCATGTCGCAAACGCCTGAAAGCCGGCAGATAGCCCTTTTCTCGGCGACAATGCCCGCGGCTGTTCGACGCATTGCCAATACCTACCTGAATGACCCCGAACAAGTAACGATCAAAACTGCGACAAGCACTGCGGTCAGCATTCGTCAGCGCTATTGGTTGGCGCGTGGTGCGAGCAAGTTTGATGCCCTGTGCCGCGTCTTGGAAGCAGAAGACTTCGACGGCATTATTATTTTCGTGCGCACCAAACTGGCCACAACCGAGTTGGCAGAGAAGCTCCAGGGCCGCGGTTATGCGGCGGCAGAATTGCACGGCGATATCGCCCAGGCGCAACGTGAGCGCACCGTGGAAATGCTCAAGGGTTCGCGCTTGGATATTTTGGTCGCGACCGACGTGGTGGCGCGGGGCTTGGATGTTGATCGCATCAGCCACGTGATTAACTACGATATTCCCTACGATACCGAGGCTTATGTGCATCGCATTGGCCGTACTGGTCGGGCGGGGCGCAGCGGCGATGCCATTCTGTTTGTTGCACCGCGCGAGCGTCGGATGCTGCAATCAATCGAGCGTGCCACGCGTCAGCGTATCGAAGAGATGGGCCTGCCCGGTGCCGCCGAAATCAATGCCCTGCGCATACAGCGTTTCCAGGCAAAATTGTTGGCGACCCTGGAAGCAGGGCGGGATAAGGACCTGTATCGCGAGATGTTGCAGACTTTCTGTGAAGAGCACAGTGTCGATCCTCTGGATGTTGCTGCAGCATTGGCTCGCTTGGCTCAAGGCGATAAAGACCTGCTGCTTAAAGGCGACCCGAAACCCAGCAAAGCGCTGGCGGACAAGCCTGCTCCTGGTAAAGCCACTCGCACTGAGCGCCGCAGCCCTCGCGGTGCCGGGCCGGAGTCGGGGATGGAGCGTTTCCGCATAGAAGTGGGCCGCAAGCACGGTGTTGGTGTGGGCAACATTGTCGGCGCAATTGCGAATGAAGCGGGGATCGACAGTGATTATATCGGCCGTATCCAGCTCTTCGACAACTTCAGCACGGTCGACCTGCCTGCGGAAATGCCCGACGATGTGTTGAGCGCTTTGCAGTCTCCTCGCGTAGCGGGGCAGCCAATGACCATGTCTCGATTTAGCGGAGAACTGCCGGATACCCCTGTGCGCAAGCACCGCAAGGGGCCGTCTCCGTCGGGCAAAAAACCGCGCAAAGCCGACAAGTCTGGCGCCAAGGCGAAAACCTCGGGAAAGGCGCCTAGCAAACGGCCGATCAAACTCCGCAATAAAGACTAGGGGCTAGGCCCTGCTGCTCGGCTCACGTACACTCTCTGCGAGTTTTTTGAGAGGGTGTGCTGTGAGCGCGCGGATTTTTCTGCACTTTCTTCTGTTGGGCTGCGTCAGCTTTGGTGGGCCCACGGCGCATATCGCCTACTTCCGCAAAGTATTTGTTGAGCAGCGCCAGTGGCTCAGTGACGAAGACTTCGCCCGTCAGTTGGCGCTGTGTCAATTCCTACCGGGGCCGGCATCGAGCCAGCTCGGCTTTGCCATAGCCCTTCAGCGCGGCGGCATTCCCGCGGCTTTCGCCGCTTTCATCGGCTTTACACTGCCATCGTTTCTATTGATGTACGGCCTTGCTGTGTTCAGCTTAGCGCAGACACCGGTGTGGATGCAGAGCCTTGTGGCAGGGATGAAGTTATTAGCACTGGTCGTGGTCGCTGATGCGCTAATCAATATGGCCAGACAATTTTGTTCAGGGCCCTGGCTTTGGGCCACCGCATCGCTAAGTGCGCTGGCGCTGCTGTTTATGATGAACCCTGCCTTGCAGTTGTCGCTAATGCTTGGCGCGGCGCTGGTGGCCTATTTTCGATCGCCGAAGGTTGAGTGCGATCCACTACCCTCGGCGCGGCCGGCGCGAATTCCCTTGCTGATATTTGTTGTCTTGTTGGCCGTGGCAGCGCTGATTCCCGACGCCGTGTTCAGCGAATTCTATCTTGTTGGCAGCATGGTCTTTGGCGGTGGTCACGTCGCGCTACCGCTGCTCAATGCCTTTGTGGGTGACGAGTTGAGTAGCGAGCAGTTTATTTTGGGGTATGCGGCGGCGCAGGTCGTTCCGGGCCCGATGTTTTCTATGTCGGCATACCTGGGGGCGATGTTGAGCCCAGCGCAACCGTTCGTTGGTGCATTGGCTGCCTGTACGGCAATTTTTTTGCCCGGTTTCCTGTTGGTGCTGGGTTTGTCGCGGGCCTGGTATACGCTGGCAGCCCGGCCGCGGGTGCGCGCCGCTGTGGCCGGCGTCAATGCGGTGGCGGTGGGCATGTTGGCCGCGGCCTGGGTTGACCCCTTACTGTTAGAGTTGCCCCGAGAGGCGGCCAGCATTGGGATGGCGATTGCGCTGTTCGCAGCGCTGCGTAGCGGCAAAGTGCCATTGCTGGCGCTGATCGGGGTTGTGGTCGTCTACTCGCTGTTTTTTCTCTAAGCCCCCATTTCCAAGGAGCGTCCATTCATGGCAAGTAAGGAAGCAATAAGTCAGTTTCTGCTACAGGAATTCCCCCAGTGCAGCGCAGTTATCGAAGACCTGAGCGACGGTCGAGCAGTGGTGCGGCAGGCGGTTGATCACAGCTCGTTGCGCCCGGGTGGCACGGTTTCCGGGCCAACATTGATGGCGCTGGCCGACCTTGCTGTCTATGTGGCGGTGTTGTCGCGTATCGGCATTGTGCCGCTGGCCGTGACGACCAACCTCAATATTCACTTCTTAAAGAAGCCCGCCGCCGGAAAAGACTTACTGGCGCACTGTCGGCTGATTAAATGCGGGCGCAGCATTGCGGTTGCCGACGTTGAAATTTTCTCTGAGGGTGACGAACACTCGGTGGCCTATGCATCGGCCAGCTACGCGATTCCCAAGGGCTAAACGCCGTCGGCGAGTGCGTTAGCCAGTATTTCATAGCTGCGCACCCTGGCGTTGTGGCTGTGCATTTGGCAGCTGATAATCAGCTCATCGACATTATTTTCCTCAATGAACTGCCGGGTCTGCTGGGCAATAGTCTGGGCATCGCCGATTGCGGAGCAATTCATCACTGACTGAATCAGCGCGCGCTCAGGGGTGGCGAGCTGATTCAGGTAGTTGGGTTTTGGTGGCGGCAATTGGCCAGGTGTACCGCGACGCAGGTTGACGAAGGCTTGTTGCATCGAGCTGGCAAGGTACTCTGCTTCAGACTGCTCCGGGGCGGCAAACACATTGAAACCCGCCATCGCGTAGGGCGCATCGAGGTACTTTGATGGTGTGAACTGCTGGCGGTACAGCGCAATAGCCTGTTGCAGTTGCCCAGGCGCAAAGTGCGAGGCAAAGGCGTAGGGCAGGCCGAGTTGCGCAGCGAGTTGCGCGCCGAAAAGCGAAGAGCCCAGAACCCACACAGGAATATCCAGCCCGACACCGGGAATGGCTCGCACCATTGCCTGGGGGTCGCCGTCGAAGTAATTAAGCAGCTCGACAACATCCTGCGGAAATTGCTCAACATCTGCATGTAAGTTGCGTCGCAGCGCACGAGCCGTGGCGGGGTCGGTGCCGGGCGCGCGGCCCACACCGAGGTCAATGCGCCCTGGATACAGTGATGCCAACGTGCCGAATTGCTCGGCGATAATAAGCGGTGCGTGATTGGGTAGCATAATACCGCCCGCGCCTACCCGAATGCGCGAGGTGGCTGCCGCCACGTGCTGAATGACCAAGGCAGTGGCGGCGGAGGCGATACCGGGCATATTGTGATGCTCGGCGATCCAGTAGCGTTGATAGCCGAGGGATTCGCAGCGCTGTGCCAGTTCTGCGCTGCGCGCTAGTGTTTCACCGACATCGCTGCCTTGCGCGACAGGTGCCAGATCGAGTACGGAGAGCTTGGTCACAGTGCTTTGTTTTCCTCAGCGTTTTCATTGTCACTTGCTGCCAGCGAGTGCCCCGGGGTAGAGGGAAGGTCTTCACCGCGAAGCATTGCCCAGAACAGCGCGGTTTTTTCTCGACTGTTTCGGTGCACCTGATACTCAACGCCGCGTTGTGGCTCATCGGGGAAGAGTTGGATGCTCCACAGGGCATCGAGTTCGTGGGGTAGTATCGAGTAGCGAATATCGATGATCTTGCTTGGATTACCGGGTTGCAGGGCGGTATAGCCCTTGGAAAACCAGTCGAAGCGCTTTACGTCATTCGCCTGACGCGAGACTGACGGCAGCCAGGGCAGGTCGCGCGGAATATTTAGTGCGGCAATCGAGTCGCCGGGGTAGATACGGATATCCCGCGCCACGCGCACGGCATCCACATAAAAGCGGTCGTGACTGCGGTACACCGTTTTCCACAATATTAAGTTGGCGAAAGAGGGTTTGGCCTCCAGTGATTCGACCTCGTGGCCGCGACTTGCTGCCAGCCGATAACCCTCGGCCTCTGCGCGTTCGCGCTGCACAACACCCAGCAATGGGTAGGTGAGTATCCAGGCCAGAGCAAGGCGCGCAGCCCAGCGGCGATTGCCCTTCCATGCCAGCGCGACCAGCGCGGCGATGGGCAGGGTGTATAGGGGGTCAATAATCGACAGGATATTCCACGCAATGCGGGTGTCGCTAAATGGCCAGAGTAGCTGCGTACCATAGGTCGTGCAGGCGTCGAGGAGCGCATGGGTGGCGTAGCCGGCACCACAGAATAGTGCGCTGCGGCCGAAGGACATTGGCCAGCGGCGCCGGAAGAATAGTCTCAGCACTGCGGCGCAGAGTAGGGCGCCCAGGGGAATGAAGACCAGCGAGTGGGTGAATTGGCGGTGAAACTCCAAAAACAGCAGCGAGTCGTGAGGAGAGCGAATCAGTACGTCTAGATCTGCCGCCATACCAGACAGGAAGCCCAGCGTGGCGGCGGCAACGGCATAGCGCCGCGGTGGCGATAGGTTTTGCGCGGCGCTGGCGCCAAGTAACCCTTGTGTGAGTGGATCCATAGCAGGCTCAGGGAAGCAAAGCCCTCAGTGTAACGCGATTTCCGCCAGTGTGGTCGCCAGTGAGTGAATTGTTACACCTAGTGCAGCGACGCGCTTTCCATATGGGTACCCAAGACCGTTGTCAGGCTATCCAGGTGACGCATAAGCTCAATGCCGGCGTCGGTGAGATAGCCGCCGTCTATGCGGCTGATGATGCCTTTGCTAAACAAGCGTTCGGTCGCGGCAATCAACGCGGGGTCGGCATCGTGATGGACCTTGATGCCCTCCAGGCCCGAGGCGGGATTGAACTGGGAAAGCACACGAATTTCTTGCAAGATACTGTCCGACATTCTCATGGGCGAAGGCTCCAAATTAACAAAAACTGGCAGGCCTGAATCAATGTAGTCAGCATCGAGCAACTTTTCCATTGTTCGGCGTTCGGGCCGCGACACTAACTAGGATAACGATCATGTTCAGCGAATACTCTCAGTTCGACGCGATGGAATTGGCGGCTCTGGCGCGCCGTGGAGAGGTGTCGGCCCAGGAATTATTGGACGCGGCACTGGCCAGGGCCGCCGCCTGTAACCCGCAGTTAAATGTGCTGATCCACAGTTTTGCCGATCGCGCCAGACAGCAGATTATTGATGGTCTGCCAGAGGGGCCCTTTCAAGGTGTGCCCTTTGTGCTGAAGGATCTAATGGCGATGTTCGCCGGTGAACCGATTTGTATGGGGAGTCGCGCGTTGTCCTATACCCCCCGTTATGACAGCGAGCTGGTAAAGCGCTATAAAGCGGCCGGACTGAATATTTTTGCGAAGTCGAATACGCCGGAATTTGGGCTGATTATCACCACCGAGCCCAAGCGTTTTGGCCCGTCTCACAACCCGCATCGGCAGGGTTACAGCACGGGTGGCTCCTCAGGGGGGAGTGCAGCAGCTGTGGCGGCGGGCATTGTACCCATTGCCCACGGTGGCGATGGTGGCGGCTCGATTCGCTTCCCTGCGAGCTGGTGTGGTGTGTTTGGTTTAAAACCGTCACGAGGCCGCAACCCAATGGGGCCCGACTTGGGGGAGGATTGGCAGGGGGCGGTGGCAGAGCATGTGTTGAGTAGAACCGTTCGCGATAGTGCCGCCATGCTCGACTGCACAGCCGGGCCGGAGCTGGGGGCGCCCTACAATATTCGGCTGCCTGAGGGCAGTTTCCTTGCGGCTGCTGAGCGGGACCCAAAGCCTTTGCGCATTGCCCTGTGCCGAGAGCCGCTGGTGCCGACCGATGTTGACCCCGAGGTACTGACCGGGCTGGAACAAACCGCTGAGCAACTGGCGGCGCTGGGACACCGGGTGGAGGAAGCTGAGCTGTCGGTCGATCGAGACCAAATGTGGCGCGACTTTCTGGTTATTGTCGGGGCAGAGGTAGCCGGTTTGCTGCGCCGTATTCAACGAGATTACCCCGGCAGTGACATCCGCCGCTGTGAACCCTCAACCAAAAATCTGGCAATGATGGGGCGCTCTTTTTCCGCGGCAGACCTCGTGGAGGCGCGTTACGGCTGGCACAAAGTGCAACGTGCCGTGGGTGAGTTGATGGCCGATTACGATGTCATACTTTGCCCGACAACGCCCACCGCTGCTGTGCCACACGGTCAGTTACCGCCGTCACCCTGGGAGGCTGCACAAATGCTGGCGTCTCACCGTATGAATATAGGCCGAGCGTTACTGCGTAGCGGATTGGTGGAAAAAATGGCCTTGCCGGTGCTCGGGAAAATGGCCTACACCCTGCTTGGCAATATTACGGGCCTGCCTTGCATGTCGGTGCCGCTGCATAAAACCAGCACCGGGCTGCCGTTTGGAATGCAATTTATCGCCGGTATGTGTGAAGAAGAATTGTTGTTTAGCTTGGCAGGGCAGCTAGAGCGAGAAGTGGGCTTTACCGACCTCCCGCTGCTGGCCTAGCGCGCCGCGTTATTCCGGGTGCTCGTCTATCTCGCGGTGTTGGGCGTCTTCAGGCAATGACGCCGCATCGGGAGCGAGATGGTCACCTGCTTTGGGTTTGGCGGGCTTCTCCTCCAGCAGGCGGCCAGCGTCCTTGGCGGCTTCTTTCACCGCCTCGCGGGCAGCATCGCTAACCGTTTTCGGATCATCGCTGCGCTCGGCGGCAGACTTCGCCGCTTCACGCGCTGCTTCTTTCATATTTTCGGCAACCGGTTCCAGCGCTTCGGCTACCACGGAGTCGGCGACCTTTTCCGCCGTGACGCGCTTCTCGTCGGCAGCGATGCCCACATGGTAAGCGGCAAAGCCCGGCATGACCATTTGATTGAGCGCCATACCGATTATCTGGCCGTCCACGCTGCTGCGGATCACGCTGGACCGGTTGGTGATCGGGTCGGTAACGGTGCCAAGGATATCGCCCTTTTTCACGTTTTCGCCCAACTTGCTCTCCGACAGAAAAACGCCGCTTTGCTCTGCGCGTAGCCAGAGTGATTTATAAAAGACTTTCTGTTTGGGAGCGCGAACGGGTTTGTCGTCGATCATCTTCATGTAGTGCATAACGGCTTTAATACCGTTGACGCTTTGCTTCACCTCTTTGAGCTGCATTCGCAACGGTTCACCGGCTTCGAGCGTAACGGCTGGAATGCCAGCGTCGACCGCGGCGCGGCGAAGGGTGCCCTTGGCACCGGCGCCATCTAATACCGTGACATCGTGAAACATTTTGCTAAATTGCTGCACGCTCTCTTTGCCCAGGTCACTGCGCAGCTGGGTGAGGTTGGTGCGATGGAAGGAACCGGTATGAATATCGATAAGGCGGTCGCAGTGGGAAATCACCTCATTGAAAAAACTGTGGGCAATGCGGCCAGCGGAGCTGCCCTGTGCATCGCCGGGGAAATAGCGGTTGAGATCGCGGCGATCAGGCAGGTAGCGAGAGGTTCGCAGAAAGCCGTGCATGTTGACGATCGGCACGCCAATGACGGTGCCATTTAGCTTGTCGCTTTCCAGGCTGAACATCACGCGGCGAATAGTTTCTACGCCGTTGAGTTCATCGCCGTGCACCGCCGCCGTAAGGCACAGTGTGGGCCCGGGGTTCACGCCAGCGGCAACCAAAACCGGGGTGGGCATGGCGAGCCCGGCTACGGCTTGCCCCGCGGTCCAATAGAGGCGTTGAAAACTGCCGCGCAGAATATCGTGGCCGAGTATGTTTAAGGCGATATTGGGGTCGGCTTCGGGTACTTCAGCGCGAGCGATGATCGCCGCGGAGCGCTTTTGCCGTGGCGTTTGCAGACCGTTGCTGGGCTTGGCGGCGGCTTCTTCCAATGACTTGCTCTGTTGCTCGTTAGCTAAGGCAATGCTAGTCACAGTAGGCAGTGCAAGCAGTGCTATGAGGCTTATCGTCAATGGCAGTGCACGCATAATTGAACAGCTCCGACGGTCGATTCGAGGTTTAAAAGGCTACTTAGCCGTGCCCGGCGGCGCAGGTCAAGTGCACGACAGGCTTATGTGCATGTTTGATGTCGATACGCCGACAAGTTCCGCAGAGCGCGCAGCGAGTGTTAAATTGGGGGCGCGGTAATGGTCCACAAAGTCTATAATTGGGCCATTCTCATCAGTGCAGTGGCAGAAGGAGCACGGAGTGGCACAAGACAGGCTGGTAATTTTTGATACAACCTTGCGAGACGGCGAGCAAAGCCCCGGTGCGTCAATGACGCGAGAGGAGAAGGTTCGCATTGCCAAGATGCTTGAGCGCATGGGTGTGGATGTTATCGAGGCGGGTTTTGCAATTGCCAGTGTCGGAGATTTTGAGTCGGTAAAAGCCGTTGCAGAGGCCGTGAGTGAGAGTACGGTATGCAGCTTGTCACGGGCGGGCGCGCAGGATATTGATCGCGCTGCCGAGGCATTGAAGCCGGCCAAGCAGGGTCGTATCCACACGTTCATAGCAACCTCGCCTATCCACATGCAGTATAAGTTGCGGATGCAGCCAGATGACGTGGTCGAGCGCGCTGTATCGGCGGTTAAGCACGCACGCAATCTCGTTGGCGATGTGGAGTTTTCCTGCGAGGATGCGTCTCGCTCCGAGTTTGATTTTTTATGCCGAATTATCGAGCAGGTCATCGACGCCGGTGCGTCAACGATCAACCTGCCGGATACCGTGGGTTATGGTGAGCCCGGTGAATATGGCGAGCTGATTCGGCGCTTAATAACCACCATTCCCAACGCCGACAAAGCCATATTTTCTGTGCACTGCCACAATGACTTGGGCCTGGCAGTGGCCAACTCGTTATCGGCAGTGATGAATGGTGCTCGCCAGGTGGAGTGCACCATCAACGGCTTGGGTGAGCGCGCGGGTAACGCCTCTCTTGAAGAAATCGTTATGGCTGTTCGCACCCGGCGCGATGTGTTCCCGGTTGATGTGGGAATAGACACTACGCAAATTGTGCCGACATCGCGGTTAGTCTCGTCGATTACGGGCTTTCCTGTGCAGCCTAATAAGGCGATTGTCGGTGCCAATGCGTTTGCCCACGAGTCGGGTATTCACCAAGATGGCGTGCTGAAGCATCGCGAAACCTATGAAATTATGCGCGCTCAGGATGTGGGTTGGCACACCAACAAGCTGGTCCTGGGTAAGCATTCGGGCCGCGCTGCCTTCAAAGCGCGCCTTGAAGCGCTGGGCATAGAAGTCGCTCATCAAGGTGCGCTCGATCTCGCTTTCACCCGTTTTAAAGAACTGGCGGACAAGAAGCACGAGATCTTCGACGAGGACCTGCAGGCGTTAATGAGCGACGTGCAGCCTGGTGATAAACCGCAGCGCTACCAGCTGCAAACCTTGGAGGCGGTGTCGCGCAGTGGCTTTAAGCCTCGCTCCGATATTTTATTGAGCATCGATGGTGAATCTCACAGTGTCAGTGCAGAGGGTGACGGACCTGTCGACGCGGCGTTTAAAGCGCTTGAGTCGGCGGTAAACTCCGGCGCAAAACTGGAACTTTACTCAGTTAATGCAATTACTCAGGGCACCGACTCGCAAGGTGAGGTGCAGGTGCGTCTCGCCAAGAATGGCCGTATCGTCAATGGCAATGGTGCGGATACCGATATCATTGTCGCTTCGGTCAAAGCGTATCTGGACGCATTGAATCTGCTGGAGCTGGACAGCGCCCGTGCTCATCCCCAGCGCGAGGGCGTGTAGTGAGCGCTGAGCTTCAGCATGCTTACTTAAAGGCCATGGGGCTACCGCTCTATGTGCCGCGCTTTTGTCTGCCGGGCGCCAAGCCCAGTGTTCGTGCTGAATACGCGCAGGCGCCTGAGCCGCCGCGCGATGCCGTAGCTGAATCCAAGCAGCCACTTGAAACAGGGGCACCGAATATCGATACGGCGTCTGCGCGCCGTGCGCTGGGAGAGCTGACTGCAAGTAAAGATTCGCCGGCAGAGAAGCCGGTTGAGAAGCGCTCTGCCACGGCGGCGACTGCCGAGACTGAGCGCAGCACCGCACTGCGTTTTACTGCTAGCCTGGTCGACAGTGGCATCGGTATACGGTTCTTGGCTGACTGCAGCAATTCGGACCTATCACCGGCCAGTAAACGGCTTGTCGCCAATATTGCCCGAGCGATGGCGCGGCACTGGCAGCGTGAGCAGCAACTGTCGCTATCGGCCACCGTGTTTGATTGGCCTATTGTGACAGTGCCGGGCTTGCTAACGGGCGAAGAAGAAGCGCGCGAGGCGCTGAGTGCCTACCTTATTGCGCAGCGTGGCAGCACTGTCACCGCGAACGTGGTTGTTGTGTTTGGGGATTCATTGCGCCCCTATGTCGATGGCGACTATCTGGCCGCGCATTCTGCGAAACTGATTCAGGCCCCCAGTGTCGAGGTTTTACAGACGCGCCCCGGCGCGAAAGCCGAGTTATGGGCGGCATTACGGGCTGTTCAGGCAAGTGTCTAATACGGTCGACTTCGTTGAACTACGCAGTGTCGATTTGCCGGCCTGCCTAATGCTTAGTCGCCACAGTGACCCCTATCCCTGGCGAGATGAAAATTGGCGGCGCAGCCTGCGAGACGATTACTGCTTCGCGCTGCGCGAGGGTAGCGGGTTGATCGCGATTGCGGCGTTTTCCCTGATTTTAGACGAACTCAGTCTGCTCAATATTATCGTTAGCAATAAACAGCGCGGTCGCGGTCTTGGACGACAGCTCCTCTGTGACGGGTTGGAGTGGATGCAGCAAATAGGCGCCCAACGCTGCTTTTTGGAGGTGCGTGAATCCAACGTTCCGGCGCGTGCCTTGTATCGGGCTTTGGGTTTTACCGAAGACGGTATCCGGAAAAACTATTACCCCTCGGCCAACGGTCGCGAAGATGCCATCCTCATGTCGACGCCGTTGCCCTTGTATACAGGATAATTCCCATGCGTGAAGTCGAAAGTGATTTTTGGTTTATTGCGTTGCCTGAGCAGTGGCACAGCGAACGTGACGACGACAGTATTTTAATCTTCGATGAAGACGAGCTGGGTTGTATCTGCCTCAGCAACCTGCAATCCGATGACGGCAGGGTCGACCCACAGGGGCTTGAGCGACTGATCGCTGAAATGGGGCACTCGCTGAGTGATGGCGAGCGAGTCGAGGTTGGTGAAGCGTGGCGCGGTTGGGAGTTTGCTGGCGAAGACCAAGGCGACTTTATACGTGAATGGTATCTGATGGCGGAGGATCATTTGCTGCTTGTCACTTATACCTGCGCCATGGAGGATCGAGACATGGATCGCGGCGCCGTAGACGAGATTCTGGACAGTCTTCGTTTGAAAGCATAACTATACCAATGGTTTAAAATCACTTGGCGAAGTTGTTGTAACCTAGCGTTTGTGTTAAGAAA
Organism: uncultured Spongiibacter sp.; assembly: GCF_964011655.1. Classification (NCBI taxonomy): domain Bacteria; kingdom Pseudomonadati; phylum Pseudomonadota; class Gammaproteobacteria; order Cellvibrionales; family Spongiibacteraceae; genus Spongiibacter; species uncultured Spongiibacter sp. Next base: position 39,504 of record NZ_CAXGPO010000016.1, read on the forward strand.
GGCGACAGCGCGCACAGTTGCGGCCCCTGAGCTGTGCTAATGTCTGGCTAAATAAAAACGTTAGGGCAAAGTCTATGAGAAGTTTGAGTTCTCTCATCACCGCCATACTTATTATATTCAGCGGTAGTGTTTTTGCTGGGAACACGCAGGAACGATTAAAGCTGGCATCCGTTAGTGCATTGGCAATGGATGCGGAAAGCGGCGAGCTCTTGTTCCAAAAGCACGCTAATCTTCGCATGCCGATCGCATCGCTGACCAAGGTGATGACGGCGATGGTCATCCTTGATAGTGCTCAGCCCCTAAATGAAAAAATTCGCTTCAGCGACGTAGATCGTCGGGCGATCAATTACTACTTCTCCCGTATTCGCGTTGGCTCAGAGCTCCCCAGAGGTGAACTGCTGAGGCTTGCCTTAATGTCCTCCGAAAACCTTGCTGCAGCAGCGTTGGCGAATAATTATCCGGGTGGGGAGCGGCAATTCGTAGCGGCGATGAACGCTAAGGCCGCTGAATTGGGGATGAAGAACACACGGTTCGTCGACAGTAGCGGCCTGTCGCCTAAAAATACCTCGACGGCGCTTGATCTCGCAAAAATGGTGGCTGCTGCTGCCGAGTATCCCGAAATCAAAGAATATTCCACAACGCCCGTTCACACGGCAAATTTTAGCCGTCCGCAATACCGTCTGGCTTACGTCAACACGAACCCTTTGCTGCGCTATGAGCGCTGGCAGGCCGAAGTGAGTAAGACCGGTTACTTAGATCTGGCGGGACGCTGTCTGGTAATGAAAACCGAAGTGGATGATCGCCCGGTCGTCATGGTAATGCTGGATTCATTCGGTAAGAGTAGCCCGGTGGGGGATGCAGGCCGGATCAAGCGCTGGATTGAAAGTGGTGAGAGTGGCCGCGTGGCATCGTCAGCGCTGAGCTATCAGCGTAATAAACTGGCGGGCTATATGGCTAAGCAAGCAACGGCAAGTCTGCGTTAGGGCTGGCGCTTCGGTGATTTCTCGGTAATTAGGACGGTTCGAGCTGCTGAGTGAGGCCGTCCAACCAATCTTTTTGTAGCGGTTTGCTGATGTAGCCTTCAATCAGCGGGTGCGCTTCTGCACGCTCACGGTCTTTCGGGTCGGTCGACGTTGACAGCATGTAAATATCCGCTGTTCGCTGCTCCTTGGTCAGACAGCGGCTGTAGTGATTGAGAAATTCCCAGCCGTCGACCGAGGGGATGTTGATATCCAGGAAGATGATGTCCGGCATGGGGTGCTCGCCATCCAAGGCGGCAATCAGGTAGTCGAGGGCGCTTAATGCCGAGGTGCAAGCGGTGATCTGCGTCGCTATACCGGCCTGCTCCAGTAATAACTGGTGGTAGTAATTGTCGGCGTCGCTGTCATCGATCAACAGTATGGAATTCACACTCGGACTCATTATTTTTCGCCCTTCGGTACGGTGAAATAGAAACAGCTACCTTTTCCGACCTCGCTTTCCACCCAAATTTCGCCGCCCATCAGTTTTGAAAGTTTTTTGCAGCTGGCCAAGCCAATGCCGCTGCCGGGGATATCTTCGTGTCGGTGTAGTCGTTTGAATACATCAAAGATAGCATTCTGATGCGCGCTGTCTATACCAATACCGTTATCGCAAACACTGAATAACCATGTACTCTCTTTTTCGGTGCACTCGATCTCTACTTGTGCGGCCCTGTCGTTTGCGCGGAATTTTATCGCATTGGTAATCAGGTTTTGTAAAAGCTGGCGGATCTCATTGCGCCCAACCTGAATGGTCGGCATTGCTCCAACGCGAATATCTACTTGACCGTCCGCTAGTTGCCGGCCGAGATCATCGCGCAATTCGGCGAGCAATTCAGTGCAATCTACCGTTTCGGCTTGGTAGCTGAAGTCTATGCGGCTGTAGTTGAGTAGGGCGGTGAGAAGCTCTTCCATGCGCGTAGCAGCTGCCTGTATAAAGTCGATGGCCTTGCCGCGCTGCTCGTCTGTCATACTGCCATCATCATTTTTGAGCAGCTCGCTGTAATTTCCCAGGCTTCTCAGCGGCTCACGCAGGTCGTGTGAGGCAATAAACGCAAAGCGTTCCAGTTGGTGATTGCTTTGCTCCAGCTTATCAATGGTCTGGGTCAGGGCGGCGGCATTTTTCTCTGAGTTGGCCAACATGCGCTGCGCAAAATTAAAACTGCGGCGGTGAGCGCGGCTCAGACTGATAAACAGCAGCAGGAGCATGGCATCAATAACCAGGGCGCAGACCAGGATGATCTTGGGCTGCGAATCGTCAGTATTACGCCAGAAACTTGGGCTGCTGGCCGTCGCGACCTGCCATTCACGGCCGTAGATATTCAGCTTGTATTCGGCGAACAGGCCCTGTGCCTCATGGTTGTCAGGGAACTCATCGTATAGCACGGTATCGCCATCAGAAATACGTAAAAATATATCCCGTTGTTGCTGTTCCAGTGTCCCGCGCATCAGTTCAGCGACCACAAAAGGCGCGTAGACCATGCCTGCGAAATTGGCGCGGCGCTCCTCTAATGTTTCACTGTGTTGGCGATAAAATGGCGCGTAGAAAAGAAACCCCGGCGTTTTATTAGCGTCCTGAACCAGTACGATGGGGCCGGTAATTTGTGCCTTGCCGCTGTCTCGGGCGTTAAGTGCGGCGCGCAATCGGTTAGCCTCATGGGCGACATCGAGGCCAATGGCTGCGGCATTTTTATCTTCCGGCATGATAAAGGTGATGGGCAGCAAAAAGGGTAGTGTGTGCTGCGGGTGCACCTTATATGCCGGGCGGTCCCGTCGGTGCGTAGCAAGGTAGTCGTCTAACTGCTGCCGAGGCACATAGTCGATAACACCAATGCCATTAATACCCGGATATTTATCGCTAATGTGTAAGGCCGAGGAGAAGCGCCGCCACGTTGCCAGGTCGACCGCTTGACTATGGGAGTGCTTAGCAGCGACACCTGCCCAGAGGGCATCTTCGTACTTGTGGAGCCGTTCCTGAATCAGGCCAGCAACCTGGGAGCTGTAGCGTTGGAAGCGGCTTTCGCGCTTGTCCTGTGCTTGGCGCTCAGCGTATTGCCAAACAAAAAAAGTGAGCACGAGCGAAAGTGCCAGCACACTCCAGTGCGCACCGTGTAAGCGACCTGAGCGTTCGATACTGCGCCGTTCGTCGGCTAGCTCTTGTTGTTCAGTTGTCGTGCTGGACATAGCAAACGTGTAATTATGTTTAGTTGCTACGCTAACACAAATGGTGTGGCAGGCCTGCCTCGAAAACGTAGGTAGTTTCCGAGGCAGGGGTTAGTGGTTTTGCCGCTGAATTTAACGAAGAGCGGCTTGCTTGCCGGCCATGCGACCAAAGAACGTTGCGTCACCCACTGACATGCCACTGGCGTAACCCGCCGCTGTTCGTGGAATACCCGCAGTGGTGCGGCCGGCAGCATAAAGGCCGGGAATGACCTCTTTGTCGCCGTTCAGTACTTCTCCGGTCGGTAAGCTCTCCAGTCCACCGAGTGTGAAGAATGGGTAGAAGGGGCCGCGCCCCAGAGTGCAGTCCAGGGCAACGTAAGGCGCTTGAATTGGCCGCAGCCAGGCCTCTGATTTATGGAATAGGGGGTCTTCTCCGCGCTCTGCATTTTGGTTGTAGGTATCCAGGCTGTGCTGCAAGCTGCCCTCGGGCAATTCCAGTTCCTGTTCAAGCTCGGCAATGCTTTCACCGGTGCCGGCAACTTGGGCACCGAGGTAGCTCATCTTTTCGTAGTCGCCGTAGCCGTCAACGTCGGTGATCAGGTAGATACGCTTTGAATTTTGCTGCTGAAGCAAAGCGTTATAGCCAACGCGGCCGTGATAGCAGTCTTCGTTGATAAAGCGCTGGCCCTTATCGTTGACCAAAATGCCGTAAGTCAGTGACGACGGTGGGTAGTATGGGAGGCTGACAAAGCACTCGTGCATATTGGTGACCGCTGCACCTGCACCCATGCCCATACGGATGCCGCTGCCGGTGTCACCGGGATTGCCGATTGGTGTCAGGCCGCAGTCAAACTGGGGAGCATATTGGCGCAGCATGTCTTCATTCATGCAGAACCCGCCGGCACAGAGGATTACGCCTTTAGTCGCTCGCACGTACTGCTCTTTCTGGTTGATGCGCACCACGATGCCAACGACTTCGCCTTCATCGCTTTGAACCAAGGTCAATGCCCGTGCTTCGTAATGAACGTTAATCGCCGGGCGCTGTTCCACCGCGTCAGTAAGAATTTTCATCAGCAGCGGGCCGCCGTTGTCGCCCTCTACTTCAAGGTTGTGTCCGCGGGGCACGGGTTTTGCCTGCTCGTAGAAGGGGTAGGCTTTTTCATTGCCGGTAAACAGCAGGCAGTCATCGGTCAGGGCCATAATGGCGCGCTCTTTTAGCTCGCTCATTTTGAAGGGAACGCCCATGCCGGTAAGCCATTCATAGTGCTTGATGCTGTTTTCACAGTAGTGCTGTAATTTCGCGTCATCGGCCTGATTGCCAAAGCATGCGCGCAGATAGCTCAGCATATTGTCAGTGTCGTCTTCGTAGCCACAGGCTTTCTGAACCGGCGTACCGCCATTGCCACCCATGTAAATCTCAGCGCTTGAGAGTGCCGTGGAGCCACCGCTGGCACTGGCTAACTCAAACAGGGCGACCGAGGCGCCTGCATCGGCTGCTTCAATCGCCGCGCAAGCACCTGCGCCGCCGAAGCCGACAATGGCTACATCTGTTTCAATATCCCAGTTGCTCACATCGCTGGCGCGGAGGGGGTTGCTGGGGCTGCTTTTATCTTTATCGCTCATAGTGGTGACTCTTTTAATATGTCTGTATTAAAAACTGCGTCTAATCTACTGTTTTTCGCCTTTTTCGGCAACCGCCTAGTGCTTGCGTTTCCAGGGTTTAATGTTGCTGGCGATGACTTTTCTGCATGTTGCAGGCAAAAAAAAGGGCTGCATAAGCAGCCCAAATAAGACCAATTACTTAGTACTCATAGAAGATGTCGATACCGTAGGTACGGGGCTCACCCCAAATTACCGAGCGGTCTGCCTGAGGCAGGTTGTCGACCGCTGTCAGCTCGTACTCTTCATCCAGCAGGTTCTTCGCCCACAGGCCCGCAGCGAGGCGGCCGCCAGCAAAGGGAACGTCGGTCAGGCTAAGACGAGCGTTAACCAGCTCGTACTGACGCAGCTGCGTGTTTTTAACGTTTTCAGCACGCGAGCCGCCGTTGCGCTCGTCCATGTAGTTCACGCTGACGTTCAGGCTGGTGCGGCCCCAGTCGGCTTGCAGCAGCGTGTAGTCAGCCGAGGCAGTGAAGCTGTGCTCCGGTGCTGAGAAGAACACGAACTGGTCAGAGGCGTCGTTGCCATTGATGTCAGTGGCCTTGGTAACCTCGGTGTCGAGGTAGGCGTAGTTCAACATCATCAACAAGTTTTCTGTGGCCAGGAAGGTCACGTCAGCCTCAAAGCCGAACATTTCTGCTTCACCAGCGTTAGTGACCTTAGTATCTGCCACTGTGCCCGCCAGGATGAAGTTCAGCTGCATGTCCTCGTATTCACTGAAGAATACATCGGCGTTGATACGCAGGCGGCGATCCATCAGCTCGCTTTTAATACCCAGCTCGTAGGAGGTCACGTACTCAGCGTCGAAGCCATCAGCGTAGCCAAAGCCGTAGTCGTTGCCGTCAGTCGCAGGGCCTTGGTTACCGTCCTGCTGCGGGTCACGGGTGTTAAAACCACCAGACTTGTAGGCCTCTACACGTTTGGCGTAGATGTTGATGTCGTCAGTCAGGTCGTATTCGGCAACAAAGCTGAATGAGTCGTTACTGAAGTCCTGAGACGCAGGAATGTTGTCAAAATCGCGGCATGTGCCATTGGTAATGTCGCCGCCACACTGTGCAAACGAAACATCGATGGGGCCGACGGGGGTTTCTGCGTAAGTGCGGTCGATCTGGAATTTAACGGTAGAGCGCTTATCCTCGGAGCGACGTGCACCGAAGGTCAAGTGCAGACGGTCGTCCAGAATATTCGGTGTCCAGGTGAATTGGCCAAACACCGCCGCCGCTTCGTTTTCAATATCGTAAACCTGGCTAAGCATGTTTACTGCGCGGGTGCTGCTAAGCAGGCCGCCGATGACCGGGATGTCGATATTGATTGGGCCACTCAGCTGGTGGTGAAGTGGGCCGTTATCTTCAGTTGCTTCTTCGTGGAAGTAGTAGGCGCCAACAATATAGTTTACGCGGCTTTCAAACAGGTCGCCGCTGATCTGCAATTCGTGAGAGTACTGCTCCTGGTTTACCTTGGGGTAGACCAGTGGCAAGCATTGGCCTGCTCCCATTACCGCTTCTGCGGCCGCGCCGCAGTACTCGTTCGAGTCCAGGCGGAAGATATCTTTACTTTCAGAATTGTCGCCATGTGGGCTTTCACCTGGCTCCAGGGGTACACCGCCACCGAGGTCGGCATAGGACTTATCGAACAGCTCGCGGTAGGCGCCGATGTACTTCACTTGGGTGTTTTCAAAGTCTTTGGTCAGCGTGAACGCGAAGCCTTCAATATCGGTGGTTGAAGGCTCGAAAGGCATTACCGTACCGACGCGCTTCTGGCGAGAATCCGAATAGCTCGCTTTTTGGCCTGCCGATACTAAGTCAGCCTGGCTGCCAGGGATCGGTGTACGCGGACGAACGTGCTGATACTGCGTGTTATAGTAGTCGAAATCCGACTTGTCGTAGGCAAAGTCCATTGCCAGTGAGTCAGTGATATCCCAACGCAGATCGACGCGGTAGCCCTCTACGTCGCGGTCACCAAAGTCGCCGCCGGGGCCGGTGTTTTCAATGTGGCCATCCTGCATCGTGCGCATCGCCGCCAACTTCACTGCGATGGTATCGCTAAGTGGCAGGTTCAGGGTGCTCTTTGATGTAAACAGGTTGCGGTTACCTGCGGTGAATTTCTGCTTAAACTCGATGCCTTCAGTGGTGGGCTTCTTGGTCACCAGGTTGATCGCGCCACCTGTGGTGTTGCGGCCATAAAGAGTGCCCTGCGGGCCGCGCAGAATTTCGATACGTTGCAGATCCGCTACATCCAGTGCGGTACCTGTTGAGCGGGCGATATAGACGCCGTCTACATAAATACCAACCGGTGGATCCTGGGTGATTTGCGCGTCTGAAATACCAATACCGCGAATAAAGATACGCAGTGTGGCATTATTGATTGGGAAGGGTTCAATGGTCAGGCTTGGAACCTTAGAGCCGATGTCGCCCAGGCTGCTGATGCCTTCAACTTCGAGGCGGTCTTCGCTGAACGCGGTCAATGAGATAGGCGTGTCCTGCAGTGACTCAGCTTTCTTTTGAGCCGTTACAATAACTTCCTCAAGCGCGGCTTGTGCGTATAGCGATGGCGCAAACGCCGACAAGCCCAGCCCGCCCAGTGCAGCGAGGGATTTAAGCTTACTGACTTTCATATATCACCCTTTTTTTGTAAGACGCAATGCGATTGCGACTGCGTAGTTTCCCTTGATTATTCGGAATTATGGTTATTTCTTATTGCGCATAAAGCAGATTTTGTGCAATTAGTTACACTATTGTTACTTTTATGAGAGGAATCATAGCACAGCGTTTCCCGGTAGCTGGGTAGTCTGAAACGATTATGTGCCGCGGTCATTGGCTAGAAAAATTGTGCTCGTTGTCGCCCTAGCCAGTGGGGCTTTCAAAGTTGACAGTGCATATTAGTCGCCGACTAAAGCAGGCCGTATAATGCCCCACAATTCAGGGCTAATAACGATGGAGCAGGACAGCGAATGATCATTAAACCCCGTGTGCGCGGCTTTATGTGTGTAACCACTCACCCCGTAGGCTGTGAGGCGAATGTTCGCGAACAAATTGACTATGTGAAGGCGCAGGGGGCTATCGAAAACGGCCCTAAAAAAGTGCTGGTGATCGGTTCTTCCACTGGCTACGGCCTGGCCTCGCGGATCAGTGCCGCCTTTGGTAGTGGGGCGGCCACGCTGGGTATCTTTTTCGAGAAAGAGGGCACCGAGAAAAAGCCGGGCACCGCAGGCTGGTATAACTCGGCGGCGTTTCACAAGTTCGCCGAGGCCGAAGGGTTGTATGCCAAGAGCATCAATGGCGACGCTTTCTCCGATGAAATAAAGCAAAAAACCATCGCGCAAATAAAGGAAGACCTGGGGCAGGTTGACCTCGTGGTGTACAGCTTGGCGGCGCCGCGTCGTCAGCACCCCAAAACCGGTGAGATCTATAATTCGACCTTGAAGCCCATCGGCAAGGCGGTCAGCCAGCGCGGCGTGAACACCGATAAAGAAGTCATCGAAACAGTCACGCTGCCCGAGGCTTCACAGGAAGACATCGACAACACGGTGGCCGTGATGGGCGGTGAAGATTGGCAGATGTGGATCGACGCCCTCGATGAGGCCGGTGTGCTTGCTGATGGCGCCAAGACGACTGCCTACACCTATCTCGGTGAGCGCATCACCTGGGATATCTATTGGCATGGCACCATCGGTCAGGCGAAAAAAGATCTGGATAAACGTGTGGTCGATATTCGTCAGCGCTTGGCGGCCAAGGGTGGCGACGCGAGAGTTTCAGTGTTGAAGGCGGTGGTGACTCAGGCGAGCTCAGCGATTCCGATTATGCCTTTGTACTTGTCACTGTTGTTCAAAGTGATGAAAGCCGACGGCAGTCACGAAGGTTGTATCGAGCAGGTATACGGGCTGTTTCGCAACAGCCTTTACAGCGATGCGCCGGTGCTGGATGACGAGGGCCGGCTGCGCGCAGATGGCCTGGAGCTGCGTGAAGAGATTCAGCAAGCCGTGGCTGAGGCCTGGGATCAGGTGACGACAGAAAACCTCCACGACCTCACCGATTTTGCGGGCTACAAGCACGAATTTTTGAAGTTGTTTGGCTTTGATATCGACGGCGTGGATTACGACGCCGATGTCGACCCCGTGGTGGCGATAAAAAACATGGTGTAAGCCGCTGAATTAGCCGTGCAACGGGAGCATTAGCTCCCGTTTTTATTTGTAAAGAAAAAATTGATTCGGGCGGTTTGCGGCGCCGCGTTGGCTGCGTTAGAGTGCAGGCCGAATCTGTCCCACCGAGAGTCTCAATGTCGTCCTCCCAGCAACAGGAATTACGCAGCCAGCTGCGTATTGCTCTGCCTATTTTTGGTGGCCAGTTGGCCCAGTCTGCCAACGGATTTGTAGACACCGTCATGGCCGGCCGCGTCTCGGCACTGGACTTGGCCGCCGTGGCAGTTGGCGCCAGTATCTGGGTGCCGGTATTTCTGTTTCTGACCGGCTTGCTAATGAGCACGACCTCGGTGCTGGCTCGCCATATGGGTGCAGGCCAGCACCATCGGGTGAGCCCGATTATGCAGCAGGCGGTGATGCTGGGTTTGCTATTTGGGGTACTGGCCTTTTTCCTGTTGCGAAACACGGCCCCTGTGCTGGCCTGGATGGATGTTGATGAGACGATGCGTCCAATGGTGCGAGAGTACCTGCGGGGCCTGAGTTGGGGCTTGCCGGCCATTGCCGTGGTATTGGCGCTGCGCAGTTACACCGAGGCGAGGGGAGACACCCGGCCCGTATTGTGGATTAGCGTGATAGGGTTGCTCGTCAATATCCCGGTGAACTACGTGCTGATCTACGGCAAATTGGGTTTTCCCGCAATGGGCGGAGTTGGCTGCGGGTGGGCCACGGCGGTGGTGATGTGGCTGATGGCGGCGCTGATGATTTTTTACGTATTGCGCCATCCCAGTTATGCAAACTCCGATGACCGCTTCAAACTGAGCCCGTGGCGGCTGGAACCGGCGACCCTGAGGTACTTATTTGGCTTGGGCTTGCCTGTGGCCTTGGCGATATTTTTTGAAGTCAGCATTTTTGCGGTGATAGCCTTGTTGCTCAGCCAGTCCGGCCCCATCATCGTGGCGGGCCATCAACTGACCCTGAATTTCACCTCGCTGGTCTTTATGCTGCCGCTCAGTTTTGCCCTGGCGGCAACGGCGCGCATCGGCCATGCGCGCGGTCGCGAGGACGAACAAGCGCTGCGCACCGCGATAAACGTCGCCTTTCGCATTACGCTATTTATCGGTTTTGCGGCGGCGAGCTTGCTGGTGCTGACGCGGCAGTGGATTCCCCGCATCTACACCGACAACGCAGAGGTTATTGCGCTGGCCAGTTATCTGCTGCTGTTCGCCGCGCTGTATCAAGTTTCAGACGCTCTACAAGTGACTGCCAATGGCTGCCTGCGCGGTTTTGAAGATACCCGAGTGCCGATGTTGCTCACGCTATTTGCCTATTGGGGCGTGGGTTTGCCGGTGGGCTATGTGCTGGCAACCGGGCAGTGGCAGCTGTCGCCGATGGGGCCAAGCGGCTACTGGTTGGGCTTGTGTGCCGGGCTGAGTTGCTCAGCGCTGTTGCTGGGCGCGAGGTTGCTATGGCGCTTGCGCAGTCCACTGCAGGCGGCGCACAACAAAGCGCCTCTGCTTTGACGGCCCGCTGCGAAATCGACACACTTGTAGCGTGAAAGGCGGAGCACAGACAATGCAAAGTGGAATTCTCGAGCAATTGCGACCGACGGTACACCGAGTGATCGCGCCAAACCCCGGCGTAATGACCGGCCCCGGCACCAATAGCTACTTACTTGGCCGTCGCCGTATAACCCTGCTCGATCCGGGGCCGCCAATGGTCGAGCATGTGGAGGCTCTGGAGGCCGCTTTGCGCCAAATTGGCGGCGAGCTTACGCAAATTGTTGTGACCCACACCCATCCGGACCACTCTCCCGCGGCGGCCATGCTGGCAGAGCGTTACGATGTGCCGCTGCTTGGACGGGCCATTGCTGATGATGGTCATCAGGACACGAGCTTTTCGCCACACATTGAGCTGCAGCACGAGCATGATATTGATGTCGACGGTGAGCGCTTAATCGCCGTGCATACCCCCGGGCATGTCGACAATCACTTTTGCTTTCTCCATGAGCCCAGTGGCCTGCTGTTTACCGGCGACCATATTATGGAGGGGGCGACGGTGGTGATCATCCCTCCCGCTGGCGATATGGCCGATTACATTGCGTCGCTCGAACGCATGCTGGAATACCCGCTTCAGGCCCTGGCGCCTGGGCACGGCCGTCTTATTGACGAGCCCCGCGCGGAAATCGAGGCGCTGATAAAACACCGCCTGGGGCGAGAGCACAAAGTGCGCCAAACACTTGAGTCGCAGCAACGCCCCCAGTCGCTGGATGGCCTGGTGGTACACGCCTACGACGATGTTGACCCTGCCCTGCACCCCATAGCCCAGCTCTCGCTGTGGGCCCATCTGTTGAAATTGCAAAAAGACGGCGAAGCGATAGAGCGCGACGGTCTATGGCAGCGCGTGTAAATCCGTAAACCGCGATAGAGCCGTTGCCCGTTCACCAAATTGGTAATCTTGTAGATATCAGCCATATTTCCTGTGAGAAAGCTGCCCTTTGTGCGGTGTAACGGGAGATCGATATGCGTATCGGCGTGCCAAAAGAGCAAAAAGCGCAGGAATATCGTGTGGGTTTGACGCCCAGCGCGGTGCGTCAGCTCACTGAGCAGGGTCACCAAGTCGTTGTTGAAGAGGGCGCAGGTCAGGGATCGGGCTATCTGGATGACGAATATCGGCAAGCCGGTGCTAGCTTGTTGTCAGGCGCTGAAGAGGTCTACGCGCAAGCGGCGCTTATCGTCAAAGTGAAGGAGCCCCAGCCTGGGGAAATTGACCTGCTGTGCGCGGGCCAGTGCTTGTTCTGTTATCTCCATCTCGCCCCCGATATTGCGCTATGTGATGACCTGCTTGCCAGCGGCGTGACGGCCATCGCCTATGAAACGATTACCGACGACGCGGGCCGGCTGCCCCTGCTAAAGCCAATGAGCGAAATTGCGGGGCGGCTCTCAGTGCAGGCCGGGGCGCACTGTTTGGAAACTGCGCAGGGCGGTCGGGGCGTATTGCTGGGGGCTGTTGCCGGGCTGCCGCCGGCAAAAGTGCTGGTGCTCGGAGGGGGTGTTGTGGGCAGCCAGGCCATCGACGTGGCGCTGGGAATGGGGGCAACAGTTGCGGTGGTTGAAGAGCAGCGACAGCGCCGGGATCAGTTGGCCGCTCATTACAACAGTGCGCACCTGGCGGTACTGGCCGAGCTCGATTGCGAGGCCGTGTTGCCCAATGTCGATATGGTGGTTGGAGCGGCCTTGGTGCCGGGCGCGCGAGCGCCGCAGCTACTTAGGCGAAGCCATCTCCCACTGCTGAATGCCGGTGCGGTATTGGTCGACGTCGCGGTCGATCAGGGCGGCTGTTTTGAAAGCAGTCGTCCGACCAGTCACCAGCAGCCCACATTTATTGATCAGGGTATTGTCCATTACTGCGTCGCCAATATTCCCAGTGCCGTATCGCGAACGGCGAGCCTGGCATTGAGTCAGGCAACGCTGCCCTATGTGCAGCGCATCGCCAGCAGTGACTTGCCCAGCATTGCGGCAACGCCGGGGATACGCGACGGTATCAATATTGCCGGTGGTGCCGTTTACTGCCCGGCGGTGGCCGAGGCGCAGCAGCGTCCGCTGGCCGATCTGGCGTCACTCACAGCCTAGGTTAACGTCATCCGAAGGGATTAGTTATCAGTGTTATGCGTAGTATTTAATAGATAATGCTACGCAAAGTCTTGTTGTATTGCGGTTCTGCTTCTAGACTCTATGTTTTCGCCGATGTTTAGGGGCTTGAACATGCCATCGTCTAAATCGCCTTCTGCCAATGCTTCTGGCCGCGCTGATCAGCTTGCTGATCTCACCTTGCCGCCGCTGACTGTCCCCCGTTTGATGGGGTGGGCCGCTCAGCAGTACGGTGCAAAAACGGCAATACAGGCAGACGACGAGGTGCTCAGTTATCGGCAACTCAATGATCTTCGTCGCAGTGCCGGTCGCGCGTTCATGGCGCTGGGGGTTCAGTCGGGTGACCGGGTAGCTATTTGGGCGCCGAATAGCGCGCGTTGGATTATTGCCGCGCTGGGCTTGCAGTCAGTAGGTGCTGTGTTGGTGCCTCTTAATACCCGTCTGCAGGGCCCCGAGGCTGCCGATATTCTCGCGCGGGCCGGAGTGAGTGTATTGCTGACTGTCGGTGCGTTGGAGGGGGCAGTTCCCGCCGAGGTGGTGAAGAGCGAAAGCCTGCCAGCCTTGCGCCACAGTGTTCGACTGGACAGCGACGGCGACAGCGCGGATCAGTTGGGGTGGGCGGCATTTATGGCGAAGGCCAGCGAAGCCGACGACGCTGCCTTCATTGCGCTGGAGCGCGCGATTAATCCCGAAGACAGTGCCGACATGCTGTTTACCTCGGGTACCACCGGCAAGCCCAAGGGCGTCCTGTGTAGTCACGAACAAAACATTCGCGTATTTGCCACCTGGAGCGACACCGTTGGCCTGCGCGCCGACGACAACTACCTGATTATCAATCCCTTCTTCCACTCCTTTGGCTACAAGGCCGGGTGGTTGGCAGCCCTGATTAGCGGGTGCACGATTTTCCCCATGGCGCAGTTTGATCGCCGCCTGGTTATGGAGGCAATTTCTCGCCACCGCATCAGCATGTTGCCCGGCGCTCCCTCACTTTACGAGATGCTACTGGCCGACCCCGAGCGGGGTAATTATGACTTCTCAAGCTTGCGCCTCGGCGTAACCGGCGCCGCGACGGTACCCGTAAAGCTGGTAGAGGACATGCGCAGCGAACTGGGTTTTGAAACGGTGGTGACCGCCTACGGACTCACTGAGTCGACGGGGGTGGTGACCATCTGCCGCCCCGATGACGACCCCGAGACCATCGCCAACACCTGCGGCCGCGCGATGCCCGGTGTCGAGCTTAAATGCGCCGATCCGCAAACCGGTGAGGCGCGCGCTGCCGGCGAAGAGGGCGAGGTGTGGTTGCGGGGCTACAACGTTATGCAAGGCTACTTCGATATGCCCGAGGCGACCGCCGATGCCATCACCAGCGATGGCTGGCTGCGCACCGGCGATATTGGCGTTATGGATGAGCGCGGCTACCTGCGCATTACCGACCGTTTAAAAGATATGTACATCATGAACGGTGAAAACGTCTATCCCGCGGAAGTTGAAAAACTGCTCTACGGTTTGGATGGCGTCGCCCAGGCTGCCGTCATCGGTGTACCCAAGGCCCCACAGGGTGAAGTGGGTATGGCCTTTATTGTGCGCCGCGCGGGCAGCGAGCTGTCGGCTGAACAGGTAAAAGCCTTCTGTGCTGAGCAATTGGCGCGCTACAAACTTCCTTACTACGTGGCATTCGTCGATGCCCTGCCAATGAACGCCTCGGGCAAGGTGTTGAAAACGGAACTGGCTGCGCAGGCCGCCCAGCATATTGAGGCCCAGGCGTGAATATTGGCAGCGATGGTGCCATCCCGCCGCTGGCGGGGGATGAGTCCAACCAGGGCATGGACGAGGTGGACTTTCGTATTGTGGCCTTGCTGCGCCGCGACGGGCGCATGCCCTACAAAGCGATTGCTGCCGACCTCGGTCTAACCGAGGCCACTGTGCGCTCGCGGGTGCGTCGCATGGAGGAGGCCGACAGCCTGCGGGTCGTTGCGGTTACCGACTACGAGGCGGTGGGCTACAGCATGATGTTGGCGGTCGGTATCCAGGTGGAGGGCCGCGCCGCCGATGAGGTCGCAGAAGATTTAGCGAGTTTTGCCCAGGTTTTCTCCGTGTGCCAGGTGGTCGGCACACTGGATATTGAAGCACTGGCGGTGGCGCGTGACCAGGAAGACCTAAACAAGCTGCTCAGTGAGCTGGCTGCCGTGCCCGGTGTGAGAAAGCTGGAGCCATCCGTCGCGCTGGACGTTCTCAAAAATCAGTCAAATTGGGTGCCCTTCGGGCAGGCGGACTAGGCCATGCAGAAGAAACAGCTAGATGAGCTCGATCTGAAAATTCTCGATGGCCTGGCCCATGACGCCCGCACCAGCAACCGCAAAATTGCTGCAGAGCTCGGGATTACCGAGGGCACGGTGCGCTCGCGCATCAAGCGCATGGAAGCCGAAGGCCTGGTGCGCATCACCGCAATGACCAACATCGCGCGGCTGCGAAACCCCATACTGGCTTACATTTGGGTGGAAGTAGAGCGCAGCGCACAGTGCGACGAGCTGGCCAAGCAGTTGGCGGCGGTGCCGGAAATCGGCTTTGTCGGCAAGATGTTGGGCCGCTTTGACTTGCTCGCCATTACGCTGGTGCAGAACCACGCGGAGCTCGCGGCCTTCTTGCACCGGCGTATCAGCGGCCTGCCTGGTGTACTGCGCACCGAATGCTCGTTGGGGGTTAATTTTGTTAAGCATGATTACCGCATGAGCCGGATCGTCGGCCCAGAGCCTGATAATGGGTCAGAATAAGTTTTTGCGTAATCTATTTGGCTTATGGCTTAGGTTTTTTTCATTGGTAAGCTGTAATTTCTAATGTTATGCGTAGTAGAGCTGCGTATGACGGATTGTCTCAAGCGGCAAACCTCGCTTTGTATTAAGGAGTGGACGTGAATAAAGAAATGGCTTTGCAGGAGCTCGTTGGCGAGCTACGCGATGGCATGACCATCGGTATTGGCGGCTGGGGGCCGCGTCGTAAGCCAATGGCGCTGATTCGCGAGATTCTCAAGTCTGATCTTAAAGACCTGACGATCGTGGCCTATGGCGGTGCAGATGTCGGCATGTTGTGTGCTGCCGGTAAGGTGAAAAAAGTGGTGTTCGCCTTCGTGTCGCTGGACTTTATTCCGCTGGAGCCCTATTTCCGCCAGGCTCGTCAGAATGGCGAGATTGAGGTGATGGAAATTGACGAGGGCATGATGCTGCTGGGCCTGCGCGCGGCGGCGTGGGGTTGTCCTTACATCCCGTCTCGTATTGGTCTGGGCACCGACGTTGTCAATCTCAATCCCGATATCAAACTGGTCGATAGCCCTTACGATGAAAAAGAATGGCTGGCGATGCCTGCGCTGAAACTCGATGCGGCGCTGCTGCACGTAGACCGCGCGGACCGTCGTGGCGTTTGCCAGATCAAAGGTCCCGATGTGTATATGGACGAGTGGATGGCGCGCGCGGCCGACAAAACCATCGTCAGCTGTGAAGAGCTGGTCGACACCGAATACTTTGCTCAGGGCGACGAAGCGCGTTACGTGTTCTGGGAGCGCACCATGACCTCGGCGGTTATTCCGGTTGCCGGCGGTGCTCACCCAACATCCTGCACGCCTGAATACGGCTTTGATGTGCCGCACTTCCAAGAGTACAACGCCTCGGCGAAAGAGGGCGGCTTTGAAGCCTACTTCGACAAATACATCAAGGGTCGCAGTGAAGCGGAATACCAGCAAGCTGTGGGTGGCATCGACGCCATCCGTCAATTGCCGCTGCCTGTTTACTGATCGGTCTGAGGAATTCTAGTTATGACTACCCCTGCAACAGAATACAGCCTGGCCGAGCTGATGATTTGTGCCAATGCCAGCGCTTATGACAATGACGGCGAAGTCCTGGTCACCGGCATCGGTGTGCTGCCGCGTATCGCCGCCAGCCTCGCCATGCTGAGCAGCAATACCGACATCATGATGACTGACTCCGAAGCGTGGTTGCTGTCGGAGCCCAATCCCGTCGGCAAACGCGACGCCGACTTCCAGCCGAAGGCGGAAACCTGGATGGGCTTTACCCGCATTTTTGACAACGTATGGAGCGGCCGCCGTCACCTGACCGGTGGGCCAACCCAAATCGACCGCTTCGCACAGGCCAACATCTCAGCGCTGGGTGGCGATCACAGCAAGCCCAAGGTGCAAATGTTGGGTGTGCGTGGTTTCCCCGGAAACTCGATTTGTCACGCCAACAGCTACCTGGTGCCCATGCACAGCAAGCGCGTGTTTGTAGAAGGTGAGTGCGACGTGGTGTGCACCATTGGCTACAACCCGGATCGTCTGCCTAAAGGTTACAGCTTCGACGAGATCGATGTGCGTCAGGTCTACACCAACTTGGGCGTGTTCGACTTCCGCGGTCCCAACCGCCAAATGCAGATCGTTAGCCTTCACCCCGGCGTTACCGTGGAAGAGGTTCAGGAAAATACCGGCTTCCCGGTGCATGTTCCCGCGTCTATTCCAACAACGCCGGCTCCCACCGAAGAGCAACTGGACATTATCCGCCGCATTGACCCGCACAACCTGCGCGCCAAGCAGTTGAAGGATAACCCTCCGGGCGTTCGCGGCTAATACGGCCAGGCGCAACAAGCACCGGCCTGTAATGCAGGTCGGTGCTTTGTCGATTCAACGCAGAGCTAATTATTTATGTCGACGCTACTCGATACCCGCATTACCGAATTACTGGGCTGTAAATACCCCATTATCCAAACCGCGATGGGCTGGGTTGCCGACCCGAAACTGGTTGCGGCCACTGGCAATGCCGGTGGTTTTGGTTTTCTGGCCGGGGCAACCATTCCGCCTGAGCAAATGGAAGCCAATATTCTGGAAGTGAAGTCGCTAACCGATGCGAACTTCGGCGTGAACTTCCATATGTATCAGCCCAACGCCGCTGAGATTATTGATCTGGTGATCAAGCACGGCGTTAAGGCGGTGAGCTACTCGCGCTCGCCAGGTAAAGAGATGGTTGCTCGCCTGAAAGAGGCTGGCGTGGTCTGCATGCCAACCGTTGGTTTGCCCAAGCACGCCATCAAGGCAGTAGAGATGGGCGCTGATGCCGTCGCCGTTCAAGGCGGCGAGGGTGGCGGTCACACTGGCGCGATCCCCACAACCTTGTTATTGCCACAAGTGGTGGACGCCGTGGGTGACAAAGTGCCGGTCCTGGGGGCGGGCGGCTTTAAAGATGGTCGCGGTTTGCTGGCGGCACTGGCCTATGGCGCTGACGGCATCGCCATGGGAACACGCTTCTTGTTGACCAAAGAAAGCCCTGTCCCCGAAGCGACCAAGCAGCGCTACCTCGCCTGCAAAGACCCCGGTGCCATCATTCGCAGTGAAGCCCTCGACGGACTGCCACAGCGCATGATTTTGAACGACTTCCTCAGCGAGCTGGAGAAAGCCGGGCCACTGAAAAAACTGATTATCGCCTTGCGCAATGGTCTGGCCTTTCGCAAGTTCACCGGCGCCAGCCTGACCTCCCTGCTGCGTTCTGCGCTCGCCATGACCAGCAGCGGCGACATTACTAAGTCGCAGGCCATTATGGCGGCGAATGCACCGATGATTATTCAAAAAGCCATGGTCGATGGCCGCCCGGACGAAGGCGTGCTGCCCTCTGGCCAGGTGGCAGGTGTTATCGATGAATTACTGAGTTGTGAAGACCTGATTCGCAGCATTGTCGACGAAGCCGAGTCGCGCTTCGCAAAAATGGGGAACGCATAATGAGCAAGCCATATACCCTGAGCATCAGCGACAGCGGTGTTGCTGAACTAATCTTCAATAAGCCACCGGTTAACGCCTTTGACAGTGACGGCTGGCTGGCCATCGCTGCCGAGATCAATGCCCTGAGCGACAACGACGCTGTGCGCGTAGTGATTATCGCTGCTGAGGGTCGCGGCTTTTGCGCCGGTGTTGATATCAAAGAGCTGGCGGCAAACCCCGCCATGATTACCCGCGTCAACAAGGGTAACTACGACACCTTCAAAGCGATTCACCGCTGCCGCAAGCCGGTCATTGTCGCGCTGCATGGCTTCGTACTTGGTGGTGGTATTGGTATCAGTGGTGCCGCCGACATTATTGTGGCATCGGAGTGTGCGACCTTTGCCGTACCGGAAGTTGACCGCGGGGCAATGGGCGGCGGCGCTCACTTACAGCGCATGTTCCCGGTGCAGAAAGTGCGCTACATGTACTTCACCGGTGAGGCTATCGATGCGCAAGAGGCCTATCGCCTGGGCGCCATTGAAAGGGTGGTTCCCCGCGATCAACTGATGGCAACTGCCCGCGATATTGCCGACAAAATAGCCGAGAAATCACCGCGCATGATCGAGCTGGCCAAGGAAGCCCTCAACGGTGTGGAAGACGGCAACCTGGAAGACAAATACCGCTGGGAGCAGGGCTTTACACAAGAGGCCTATGCCGAGCCAGACTCGCAGGAAGCCAAAGACGCCTTTGTTGAAAAGCGCGACGCCAAATTTTGATTAACGGCGGGCACC
>NZ_CAXGPO010000017.1:0-52800 GCF_964011655.1 uncultured Spongiibacter sp.
ATAACAAATACCTGTGCGCCCAGATGAATATCGACATGGCCGCCGCAGTGATTATGACCACCGTCGGTACCGCACGCGAACTCGGCATTGCCGAAGACCGCTGGGTCTACCTCAATGGTTGCGCCGAAGTGAATGATGTGTGGTTTGTTGGCGAGCGCGTGGACCTTTCCCGGTCCAACGCCGTCGCCCTGGCTGGTAAAACGGCACTGGCGCGCGCCAATTGCGAGATTGACGACATCGCCCTGATGGATATTTACAGCTGCTTCCCCTGTGCGGTGGAACTGGCCTGCGACGCGCTGGGTATCGACCCCTTCGGTGAGCGAGCACTGAGCCTCACCGGCGGCCTGCCCTACTTCGGTGGCCCCGGCCACGGCTACAGCCTGCACGCTGTCGTCACTATGGCCGAGCAACTGCGCCAGCAACCCGGCGCCAATGGCATGATTACCGCCAACGGCTGGTATATGACCAAGCAGGCCATTGGTATTTACAGCACGCGCCCTGCTCACCAAAACTGGCAGCGCGGCGACGATGCGCCCCTGCAACAGCAGATCGACAGCCAAGACCACCCCCGCATTGATGACGCCCCGGAAGGCCCCGGTGTTGTGGACAGCTTTACCGTTGTCTGCGACGGCGATGGCCCCCAGCAGGGCATTATCGTTGGCAGCCTGGACAATGGCCGACGCTTCATTGCCCACACCGAGAAAGACGACGCCCTGCTCGCGCAAATGATGCATGAGGATATGATCGGGCGGCGCGGCGTGGTGTCCACCGGCGAGGAACACAATCTGTTTAGGTTCGACTAAGTCCATCCGCACACACGGCGGCTGAAAACGCCGCCCATAAAAAAAACCGGCATTTGCCGGTTTTTTTATGGCTTATCACCAGTGTGTGGCACGTGTTACTTAGGCCATCGCGCGCGCATCACCGGTTTGCTTTAACAGAGTACGCAAAATCGCCTGACACTCTTTGCGGCTCATCAGAACCGGTACCGGATAGCCCGCCCCTTCCTTGACCGCATCCGCGGCAATGGCAGCAATATCCTCTTCACGCAGCGTATCCAACACATCGGGTACACCCAGGCGCGTATTCAAATCCGCCACCGCATCGATAAATTTCTCTGCCGCCTGGGCATCGCCAGTGCTGGCATCGGCCACACCAATCAAGCGTCCCAACTCAGCCAGCGGTTTTTCGGATGCCTTGGCCATAAAGCGCAATACCTCTGGCATCACCAATGCGTTTGCCAAGCCGTGTGGCGTGCCGTAGTGGCGCCCTAACTGGTGAGCGATCGCGTGAACATTACCCACCCCGGCGTCGTTAATTGCCATGCCAGCGTAGTAGGCCGCTAACGCCATTTGCTCGCGCGCCTCGGCGTCGTTGCCGTCGCGGTAGGCGCGTGGCAGGTAGTCGAAAATCATTTTAACCGCCGCATAGCCGTAGCCATTGCTGCTCTCGGTGCCCCACAGGCTTATGTAGGTTTCCACCGCGTGGGTCAGCGCATCCATTCCCGTGGCGGCGGTAATCGGTGCGGGCATTCCCAGCAGCAGATCCGCGTCCAACGCCACCGCTTTGGGCAGCATTTTCGGGTCGGCCAAAAAGCACTTTTCATGACTCGCCGGGTCGGAAACCACCGCAGCAATCGTCGCCTCTGAACCGGTGCCCGAGGTGGTGGGCAATGCAAACAGGGGCAGCGGCATGGTCTTCACTTTGAAGTAGCCTTCCAACTTGCGACCGTCGCGGCCATTGGTCGCCGCCGAGGCAATGGTCTTGGCGCAATCAATTGACGAGCCGCCACCAATCGCCAACACCGCATCGCATTTGTGCTGCTGTTGCAGTGCCAGGCCTTCATCAACCATTGCAAAGGTTGGGTCGGGAAGAATGCCATCATAAATTACGCACTCGACACCCTCTTCCTTCAACACATCAACGGCCTTACCGACAATGCCCAGCTCCACCAAAATTTTATCGCTGACAATTAACACGCGCTGCGCGCCTTGGCGGGCGATATGTCGACACAGCTGCGCCGTGCTTCCCTGACCGTTGAAGGCCATGTACGCGAGCGATGGCATCAATTTGAAGGGAATGGCGATCAACGCCAGATACGTGCGCTGTAGCAGGGTTCTAAAAAATTTACTCATCCTTAACTCCATAGCAGGACAGTGATTCTGTAATAGCCAGTTCGGTATACGTAGTGGCTACCGACCCGTGGATCATGCCTTATCAGGCAGTTTCGCCCTGATACTTAGGCACGATACTCGCGCGCAGTTCTTTTTTCAGTATTTTGCCGCTGGGGTTGCGTGGCAGCGCCGCCACATATTCGATTAGCTTCGGCGTTTTAAACCCGGCCAGTGAACTGCGACAGTGTTCAACCATCTCATCGACGGTGATCTCACCGTCTTCACCTGCCACCAGCACGGCCAGGGGAACCTCGCCCCATTTTTCGTCCGGCACACCAATCACCGCTGCATCGGCAATTTTCGGGTGAGACATCAATACATTTTCAACTTCCGCGGGATAAATGTTTTCGCCCCCGGAAATAATCAAATCTTTCACGCGGTCTTTAATAAACAGATAGCCGTCTTCGTCCAGATACCCGGCGTCGCCGGTATGCAACCAGCCGTCCACCACGGTTTTTGCGGTGGCCTCTTCGCGCTTCCAATAGCCCTTCATCACCTGTGGGCCACGACCGAGAATTTCACCCACCTCGCCGGTAGGCAGCGTATTGCCCTTGTCATCGACAATACGCAACTCGGTGCCAAATACCGCGCGACCGCAGGAGCGCAGCAATTCAGGCTTGCCCTGCAGAGCACGCATGTGGTCGTCATTGGTGAGGAAGGTCAGTGCGGTGGTCGACTCCGTCTGACCATAGCCCTGATAAAACTCGCAGTCGAAGACTTCCAAACAGCGCTTTAACAGGTCCACCGAAATCGGCGACGCACCGTAGTTAATCCAGCGCAGATTCGGGAATTCGTATTTCTCGATATCGGGAATGCAGGCCAGCGAGAACTGCAGCATCACCGGCACCACGGAAACATAGGTGATGTTCTCATTGGCCATGGTCTCGATCATGCCAATGGGGTCGTAGTCGCGGTGCAACACCAACTCGCAGCCGTAATACACCGCCATCAAGGCACCCACCAAGCCCAGGGCATGAAAAGTAGGCGCGATAATTAAGGCGCGGTCACCGGCGCGCGGCGCGCGGCCAGTGGTCAGCGGCGCTTGAATGCTGTTACAGATCAAATTGCGGTGGGTCAGCAGGGTACCCTTAGGCAAACCGGTGGTGCCGCTGGTGTACATTTGAAACAGCACATCGTCGCCGTTCAGGGTCACCGCGTCCGGCGTCAGTGCTTCGCCCAGCCACTCGTTTAGGGGCACTGCGCCATCGACGTCACCCACAATAGAAACCTGCTCGACACCGGCCAGGTAGGAGCCGATCAATGGCGCAAACTCGCCGTCGACAAACAGCATGCGTACGTCGGCGTCTTCAGCAATAAAGCCAACCTCATCGGCGGTAAGACGGTAGTTAATGCCTACCGGTACCACACCGGCGCGCGCACAACCGAGAAAAACCAGGAAGTTGTCCAGGGAGTTTTTGCTGAGAATGGCCACTCGGTCACCCTTGGTGATACCGCGTGCCTGCAAGCGCGCCGCGACGTGACCCATTTTCTGCCAGGCCTCGGCGTAGCTTAAATGGCTGTCCGCATCATTGCCGAAGGGCGCTTCGGGGCGCATTTTTGCCTGAAAGGCCAGGTACTCAACAAAACTATCAAACATGGATGTCTTCCTTATCGTTTTTATCAGAGGGCGCGCGCCCCGCTACGCAGCCTGCGGCCCGTAGCGCAGCGCCGCAAACCGCCGACGTTGCCAATCACTGTCACCGAACAGGGTGTCGATAACCATTAGTCGCTTTAAGTAGTCGCCAATGCTCAGCTCTTCGGTCACGCCCATACCGCCGTGAAGCTGCACCGCTTCCTCGGCGACTGCGCGGCCGTGTTTGCCGACCATGGCTTTCAGAGCCGCCGTATCACTGGCTGCCTGCGCTTCGCCACCACTGTGCGAACACAGCGCTCGCACCAGTAGCGAACGGCATTGCTCAGTGGCCGTGTACATATCCACCATACGGTGTTGTAGCGCCTGGAATTTGCCGATGGGCTGACCAAACTGCTTGCGGGTATTGCTGTATTCCACTGTTTCTTTCAGCAGCTTTTCCATCGCGCCAACCGCTTGAGCCGACACCGCGATGGTCGCTTCGGCAATCACCGTTTCGACCATCGCCAGGGCGGCATCGCCATCGCAGATCACGCTGTCGCCGGTGAGCTCCACGGCATCGAATTGAATATTTGCGACGCGCTGGCCGTCCATCAATTTGAAGGCATCGCGCTGTACGCCATTGCTGATCGCGGGCACCGCAAACAGTGTGTAGGCGTCATCCAGCCACGCGGCCACAACCAGCACATCGGCGGCCGCGCCGTTGAGCACCAGCGTTTTACTGCCGGTCAGGCGATACCCGTCAGCACTGCGCTCAGCGCGGCAGTCCATGGCATCGAGCTGGTGGCGGCTACGACGCTCCTGATAGGCAAACGCGGCGTGGCAGCTGCCCGCCATAATTTCTTCCAGATAGCGGCCTTTTACTGCCGCGTTATTGCCGCGCGCAATCAACTGAGCGCCAAGCAGAATCGAACCCAGATAGGGTTCAACGGCAACGCTGCGGCCCATGGCTTCCATTAGCACAGAGGTATCCACCACTGAACCGCCAAAACCGCCTTCCGCTTCAGGCAGGGGCACGGTCAGCCAACCCAGCTCGGCGTAGTCCTGCCACACCTTGCCGGAAAAGCCTGTCTCTTCAGCCAGGTACTGCCTGCGTTGGTCGGCGTCGTAACGCTCGGCCATATATTTATCGATACTTTCTTTGAGCAGTTGCTGCTCAGCATTGAGTGAAAAGTCCATAACGCCCTCCTACAGCCCCAGCCCAAATTTCGCGATGATATTTTTTTGTACTTCGTTACTGCCGCCGTAAATGGTGCAGGCCCGACCGTACATGTACTCCCGTCGCGCTTGGTCGCCGTAGTCATGGCCCAGCGATGACAAATCGGCATCGGCCGGCAGCACGCTGCCGTACAGCCCCGCCACATCAAAGAACAAATTCTGCACGGCCTGTTGCAGCTCCGTACCTTTGAGCTTGAGCAGGGACGATTCCATGCCCGGAGCGCCGCCATTGGCCACGGTGGCCAACACGCGCAGCTCGGTGTATTCCAGCGCCATCAACTCCATTTCAATATCGGCCATGCGCGCCTGAAACGTGGGGTTATTCAACAGCGGCTGGCCGTCGTCGTTCTCATCGGCCGCCAGCTTGCGCACGTTGTTCAGCACTTGTTTGCAGTATGCGATGCCAGACAGCGCAGTGCGTTCGTGGCTGAGCAGCGCCTTGGCATAGGTCCAGCCCTGATTCTCTTCACCGATGCGGTTTACCACTGGCACCCGCACGTTTTCAAAGCTGACTTCGTTTAAGTGATGCTCACCGTCAATGGCAATAATCGGCGACACGGTGATGCCTGGCGTGCGCATATCAATCAGCAAGAAGCTGATGCCCTGCTGCGGCTTGCCGCTGTTGTCGGTGCGTACCAGCGCAAACATCCAATCGGCATACTGGGCGTAAGTGGTCCAGATTTTGGTGCCGTTAATCACATAGTCGTCGCCATCGCGTTCGGCGCGGGTTTGCAAACCGGCCAGGTCACTGCCCGCGCCTGGCTCGGAGTAGCCCTGACACCACCAGGTGTCGCCATTGAGAATGCCTGGCAAGAATTGCTGCTTTTGTTCCTCGGTGCCAAAGGTGTAAATCACCGGCCCGACCATCTTCAAACCAAAGGGCGGCACATCCGGCGCGCCGGCTTCAGCCAGTGCGCTGTCGAAAATGTATTTTTGGGTATCACTCCAACCACAGCCGCCGTACTCAACCGGCCAGCCTGGCGCCACCCAACCCTTGTCAAAACGCTTTTTCTGCCACTCAATGGTCGCGGCTTTAAAGGTTTTGGGGTCGCGAATTCGCGCGGCCATGTCGTCGTTAAAGTTGTCGCGCAAAAACGCCCGAACTTCCTCTTGGAAGGCGAGCTCTTCTGCAGAAAATGTCGCGTGCATAGCTTTCTCTCTATTATTGGCAGGCCACGCTGCATCCTGAATCTAGGCTATCAGCAGCGTAAAGAAAGGGGTTAGTCCCCGGGCGCCGTTTGTTGGCAGCGGCCGACCCGGGGCAAGCAGACTTACCGCGGCTGCATGCGAATGCCGCCGTCCATACGGATCACTTCAGCATTGAGGTAGTCGTTGTCGATAATGTGCATCGCCAGGCTGGCAATTTCCTCGGGCTGGCCGAGGCGCTTGGGGTTAAGCACCGACTGCGCCAACGACTGGCGCGCTTCTTCAGGCAAAGACGCCAACAGCGGCGTGTCGATCAAGCCCGGTGCAATGGTGTTAACACGAATGCCATAGCTCGCCAGGTCGCGGGCAATTGGCAAGGTCATGCCAACAACACCGCCTTTACTGGCGCTGTAGGCAGCCTGGCCAATTTGGCCGTCGAAGGCGGCAACCGATGCCGTGTTGATAATCACCCCGCGGCCACCAAATTCGTCGATGGGGTCTTGCTTGGCCATGGCCTCGGCAGCCAAACGCAGCACATTAAACGAGCCCACCAGGTTAATGTCGATCACACGCTTAAACTGGTCCAGCGGGAAGGCGCCCTGCTTGCCCACCGTTTTAATGGCGTTGCCAATACCGGCGAAATTGCAGCAGATGTGAATCGCGCCGAAGGCCTCCAAACAGGCC
The DNA here is from genome assembly GCF_964011655.1 of uncultured Spongiibacter sp. NCBI lineage: Bacteria > Pseudomonadati > Pseudomonadota > Gammaproteobacteria > Cellvibrionales > Spongiibacteraceae > Spongiibacter > uncultured Spongiibacter sp. The sequence continues at coordinate 6,814 of NZ_CAXGPO010000017.1, forward strand.
TTCACCGCCGCTTCAACAGAGGCTTCGTCCGCCACATTGGTGGCAACAAACAGCGCTTTGTCACTGCCCAGCTGCTCAGCCAGGGCCTGACCGAGGGCTTCATTCATATCCAGAATGGCGACCTTGCCACCCGCTGCTACAATCGACTCTACCGTCGCTTTACCCAAACCCGATGCACCACCGGTTACCAGGGCAACTTTTCCGTTTACATCCATCTTTCTACTCCTAAACGTGATGAGTGAAACCGCGCTTAGGCGCGGTCAACAAAGGGAACGAAGCTGTCGGCGAATACATCGCGGGCAATAATCAGCTTCATAATTTCTGAGGTACCGGCAAAAATGCGGGTAATCCGCGCGTCGCAGTACATACGGGAGATCGGATACTCGTCCATGTAACCCGCACCACCGTGCAGCTGCACGCCTTCGTCAACCATGCGGCACAGCAACTCACTGGTATACAGCTTGGCTTTGGCGGCATCTTCTGCGGTTAACTGGCCACGGTTATGCACCGCAACACACTGGTCGACATAGGCCTGGGCCACATCCAATTCGGTGCGCAGTTCGGCCATTTTGAACTGGGTGTTCTGCATTTTTGACAGCGGCTTACCAAACACCTTGCGCTGCTCACAGAATTCGCGCGTCACTTCAAACGCCTTCTGCGCTGAAGACAAAAAGCCGCAGGCGCCAATCAAACGCTCTTCAGCCAGACCTTCCATCAGGTAAATAAAGCCCATGGTTGGGTCGCCCAGTACGTTCTCTTTGGGAATACGCACTTCATTGAAGAACAGTTCGGCAGTGTCCTGCGCCTTCATGCCCATCTTCTTCAAATTGCGACCGCGCTCGAAGCCTTCCATGCCGCGCTCCACCAAAAACAGGCCCATTGCATGGGGGTTATTTTCCGGATCGGTCTTGGCCGCTACGATCACCACATCGGAATTAATGCCGTTAGTGATATACGTTTTGTTACCACTCAGCAGCCAGTGGTCGCCCATGTCTTTAGCCACGGCGCGCATACCCGCAAGGTCGGAACCGGCATCGGGCTCCGTCATCGCCACGGCCAGAATCACCTCACCACTCACACAGCGTGGCAAAAAGCGCGCCTTTTGCTCTTCACTGCCAAAGCGATCTATGTAGGGGCCAACCAAACGGCTGTGCAGGGTATTCGCCCAGTCACCGGCGTAAACGTTGGCGGTTTCTTCAATAATGATCTGCTCAAAACGGAAGTCGCGGTCGCCCATGCCGCCGTACTGCTCGTCGGGCCAAACCATCAAAAAGCCCTGTTCACCGGCCTTTTTAAATACCTCCCGGTCAACAATGCCCTGCTCGCGCCAAGCATCCACATTCGGGGCCACTTCCTGCTCCAGGAATTTGCGGTAGGCCGAACGAAACATTTGCTGCTCTTCTGTAAAATCTCTGGGAAGCATGGTTCTTCTCTCGTTATTCAATCGGCGCGCTCGCGCCGAGGTTTGTTTTTCCTGCCAGAGCCGAGGCTCGGCACTGCGTGTCGACGCACAGCATCGCCTCGCCGCCCCCAAAGCGGCAATGATTGACCGTGACAACCACTTGACATTTTCTTACAAAAAACGGGAATCCCCCGCCCACTGGCGCGTGTCGACCACCGCCGTCGCCTGCCGACTAGACCCTAAAAAACGCCTGCCCTACTGTGTCTGCCAAGATGTGCCGCACTGCGGCTAGCCACAACGAGGAACACCATGAACAGCACCAGCGTTGACTACCAAGACTACCCGCGCCAACCCAATCGCAAGCTGACGCATATTCCCGGTGACACCGGCCTGCCCCTGTTCGGCCAGACCTTCAGTTTTTTGAAGAACTACAAAGCGCTCACCGAAATGCGCTACCGCAAATACGGCAAAATTTCGCGCGGCAATACCCTGTTCCAACACAGCCTGACCCTGCTCGGCCCCGAAGCGAACGAACTGGTACTGAAAAACAGCGACGGCCAGTTCTCCAGCATGCTGGCCTGGAACCCATTACTGGACAGACTCTTCCCCAACGGGCTGATGCTGAAAGACGCCGAGGCCCACCGCTACGACCGTAAAATTCTGCAAGGCGCGTTTAAGAAAGCATCTATCGAAGGCTATTTGCACACCATGAGCCCGCACCTGGAGCGCGGCCTGGAAGAGTGGCCCAAAGGCAAAGAGTTCCACTTTCAACACGCCGTAAAACAACTGCTGCTGGAAGTGGCTGCCGAGGTCTTTTTAGGTGTGGAAATGGGCGAAGAAGCCAGCGGTGTGAATACCGCCTTCGTGGACACCATGCTTGCCTCAATGGCGGTATTAAAGCTCCCCATCCCCGGCACGCTTTGGCACCGCGGTCTGACCGGCCGCAAACACCTGGAAGACTTTGTGATGGCGCATATCGACGACAAGCGCAAACACGAAGGCCGGGATATTTTCTCGCAGATCTGCCACGCCACCGATGAAGACGGCAACTATTTCTCCGACGAAGCGGTGCGCGACCATATTATTTTCCTGCTGTTCGCTGCCCACGACACCACAACCAGCACACTGTGCTCCATTGTTTACGCACTGGCAAAGAACCCCGAGTGGCAGCAGCGGCTGCGCGAGGAATACGCAGCTATCTGCAAAGACCAGCTCGACTACGACGACCTGAATAAACTCGACGACAGTAAGCTGGTGTTTAAAGAAGCCCTGCGCATGTATCCCCCCGTGCCCGCCATTCCGCGCCGCACCCTGAAAGAAATGGAAATTTTTGGCTACCACGTACCCAAAAACACCGCAGTGGCCATCTCTCCGCTACTGACTCACTACATGGAAGAGTATTGGAGCAACCCCAATGACTTCGACCCCGAGCGCTTTTCCAAAGAACGCGCCGAAGACAAAAAGCACTTCTTCCAATGGGTGCCCTTTGGCGGCGGCGCACACAAATGCCTGGGCCTGAACTTTGCCGAAGTGCAAACCAAGCTGTTCCTGTTCCACCTGCTGCGCCGCTTCAACATTAAAGTGAAAGACGGCTATGAAATGCCCCGCAGCTGGGTGCCGTTGATCTTCCCTGCCGACGGCCTGCCCGTGAGTTTTGAGCCCATCTAAAACTGCTAGCAAAACCATCTAACGGCGGCTCGCGTAAACGGGCCGTCGTTTTTATTTTCAGTTGCTACTTCTACCTAACAACGCTCCGCTATCGAGACGCGCCAAGCACCGCTGTGCGCCGTTAGACAGCACAGCGATGAATAAGTAGGCCACCACACAACATAACTGCACGAGAAAACCACCATGCCCGCTCCGTACTTCCCCGAATGCGAAAGCTCAGACTGGCAAACCATGCCGATGGTAGAAGGCACCTCCTTCGACAGTCACCTCGGCGCGTTTGAATTTCGAAAACTCGGCGATAACACCGCCCAGGCCCGCTTTCGCTGCGACGACAACAGTAAAAATATTCAACACGGCATACACGGCGGCTACCTCGCCGCCCGCGCCGAACAAGTGTTTTATCTGCCGCTCTATACCGAGCGCTGCGTAGCATTGGGGCGCGTCGTCACCATCGATTTCAGTATGCAGTTTTTACAGGGAGGCAAGCTCGGGCCAGACATAATCGCCGATGTTGAGCTACTTCAGGAAACGGGCCGCATGGGCTTTACGCGCGGCACGCTCAGCCAGGAAGGGAAGATACTGTGCAGCTTTAGCGCCACACTACGAAAGCTAGCTGCCTAAGGGTTAATCGGCAAAAAAGCGGCAGTGGAATTAAATGGTGTACGCGGAGCAAACGCTACTTCCACCCCTGCCGCCAGTTATCCGTATTCTTCAACACCGTCCAGTCAATCGACTCGGTGCGCTTGGACATTACCGCCTCAATCACACAGTCCACCACCACGCCCTCTTCATCAAACTCGACCTCCGCAACCGTAAAGTGCTTTTCTTTATTGACGGGCTGAACCGCCGTCCACTTGCTGTGGAGGAGTTTTTTGGGGTTGATGGGGTTCATGGTCAAGCTTGCTCCTTTGCGGCTCATGGTACGAAGGCCGTGCAGCTATATGGGTGTAGGTATTTCGGTAGGTCTACGCATCCTGAACTATCCGAGGCATTACATCAAACTGGGGTACTAAGCGAGCGCATACCGCGCCTTGTTAGGGCTTTCTACACTTTCTAATATCTCGAACTAAGAAAGAATTCCCCTGCCCTCGCTTAAGCTCGAACAGATCAATTGCTTTGAACAGACTACTCAGATTTTTGAACCCGTAGTTTCTACAATCGAACGACGTCCTGTTAGAGATGTTTGCACCAACAGGCCCTAGAGGTGCCCAACCATCGTCATCTTCAGTGGCCTCAATTGCCTGGCGTAGAAGATTAATTAGCTTAGTATCGGATTTTATGTTCTTCGGTTTAGAACTCTTTTCAGACTCTATCTCCTCGGAGTGATCCAGAAAGAGAAATTTTGAGCATGCATTTACAAAAGGTGCAGGTGTCTTTCGTTCACCGAACCCCAATACTACCTTCCCCTCGGCCAATGCTCTCGTCACCATTGGAGTGAAATCACTATCCGACGAAACAAAGCACATAACATCAATGTCTTTGGTGTACATGACGTCCATCGCGTCTATGACCAAAGCTATATCAGACGCATTTTTACCCTTGGTTAGGTCATACTGCTGCACTGGCTGGATAGCATACTCATGAAGCAGGTCTTCCCAAGGCTTGAGACTTGGTGGCTTCCAGTTTCCATAGGCTTTACGGATCGTCACCACTCCGTACTTTGCTACCTCGCTGAGGACATCTTCGAACCTGCTGGCCGGCGCGTTGTCAGCATCAATAAACAGGGCTATCTTTTGTTTTATCTCGTCCATTCTTAACTCGTGTATGACTTATTAGCCTTAACATTTGTATATCGCGCACGCTCGGTTTTTTGCCCGAGCACCACTCGACCGTCCAATGGCACATAGCATTAAATCTATTACTAAACCGACGTATTCACGCAAAATCTGGAGCTGGCATAACGCGCATGCGTGTTTATCTTGATGGCGGGGTGTCATAGCTCTTGCCCGTATTTCCTTATGTGGCTGTTTTGCCGCGCGTTTTTGAAAATCGCTCAGGAGTAACGCGTATTCCTTGCTGAAAATACGAGCATAAAGACTAGGCGTGCAAAAAACTATAGGCGGTGTGTATGGCTCGTTTGCCAGCAGACAACGGCTTGAACGCTGGGCTTTATTGCCAGTGCTGGAAACAAAAAGGCCCTCGAAAGAGGGCCTGTGAGGTGGTTTACACGCGAAAGGTTTAGAAGCGCAGCACCCCTTCCACGGCGACACTGCGCGGAGCATCGGTAGAGGCAAAGTGAGCGCCTACAAACAGCGGAACGTCGTTACCGTGTGACGTGGTAATTTCGTTGGTGAGGTTTTTACCCAGCAGGGCCAGCTCCCAACCCTGGGCGAAGCTCATCAACGACAGGCGGCTGTTGATTTTATAGAAGGCGTCTTGCTTATCGGCTTCGTCGCGGTCCTGCGTGGTGTAGTACTCCTCGGTGTAGTTCAGGTCCAACTGGAAGCGCATTTCCATGCTGTCGCCGATGGGCCGAACATATTGCCCGGTAAGGCTCGCGGTGACTTCCGGCGCATAATCGGTGCCCTCGCCAGAGAGGTCCTGGCGGCAGTCGGGGTTACCGGCGCGGAAGGCCGCATCGGTTTGTACGGCGGTACAGGGGCCATCTTCAAAAGAGGTGAAGTAGGAGTCCAGCCACGCGGCCGACGCGCCAATGGTCAGCCTTTCACTCAGGGCCATGCGGAAGTCCGCCTCTACCCCTTGGGTGATCGACTCCGCAGCGTTGCCCACCACGTAACCGGTCAGGGTGAAGTTACTTACCTGGCGATTGGCAAACTCGGTGTAGAACGCCGCGGCGTTGAAGGTGGCGGCACCGTCAAACAAGGTGGTTTTTACCCCTAGCTCGAAGGTGTCGGCTTCTTCGTCTTCATAGGTGAAGGCATCCTGACTGGAGGTGGTGTCGCTGGCGTTAAAGCCGCCGTCTTTAAAGCCTTTGGCGTAGCGGAAGTAGCTCATCACATCTTCAGTGGCGTACCACTGCAGGTTGAAAGCCGGTGAGACGTTCTCCACGCTGCGTTCGTTTTCGATATCGTGGTTTTCGGAGTTGTTCAGTGCGCCAGCGATCACCGCGTAAAGTGGGTTGATGGCCCGCTCTTTGGAGCGGAAGCGCGCAACATCCAGGTACTTAGTGGCTTCTTTTTGGTCTTCACCCCAGCGCAGGCCCAGTGTGGCACTTAGCGTGTCGGTGATATTCCAGGTGGCCTGACCAAATACCGCGAGGCTGTCGGTGGTTTGTTCAAACTCGGTGAAGGTCGCTAACTGGGTGGGCAGCGATAGGCCCAGTAGCGAGCTGGGAATCCCCACGGCGTCGAAGTCCAGGTTCAGCCAAAGGGTGCTGGTCAGGTCTTGGGTGTGGGCGTAGATACCGCCGATGTAGTCGATGCGCTCACCCACAGTACCCGCGATGCGAAACTCCTGACTGATTTGGGTGAAGTCTTCGGTGTTTTCGGTGCCTATGAATTCCAGGTCGGTAAAGTCGGCGTCCAAATTAAAGAAGAAGTCGAAGTGGGAGTAACCGGTGATGCTGGTTAAGGTCACGGTGTCAGTGAGTGCATACTCCAGCGTAAACACCGCGGCTTCGCTGTTGTTCTGGGTGAAGGCCGGTTGCCAGTCGAACTGCTTGTCGGACTTGCGGCGGTCAAACTTGCCATCTTCGCGCGGGTCGATTTCGTCTTCCAGGTTGAAGGACAACAGCGGCAGTGGCAGGTTTATCGGCAAGTTGATGGGCAGTGAAATATTCGACTGGTACAGGTTAAAGGTACCGGTGTTGTCGGTGAGCTGGAAGGTGGTGCCCTGAATGCCGAAGTCGGATTTTTCCAGCTTGAGGTTTACATCCAGCTTGTCGGTGGCGTCCCAGCGTAGTGCCAGGCGCAGCGAGTCTTCGGCGCGCTGGGCTTCGTCGCGGTCAAGAATAAAGTTGTCGACATAGCCGTCTTCTTCCAGGCGTTTATAGGCAGCACGCGCCGAGAAGTTGCCCCCTAGCGGCGTATTCAGAATGGCGGTCACTTCCCGCGCGCCGATCTCGGGGTTGTATTGGTAGGCAATTTCACCGCCCAACTCGTCGTTGGGGCGGCTGGTACTGATGTTCACCGCACCGGCGATGGTGTTCTTACCAAACAGGGTGCCCTGCGGGCCCTTGAGCACCTCAACCAGCGCAATATCCAGAAAGGGCGCTTGGAACTGCTGGCCGCGACCGGCGTAGATGCCGTCGATAAACATCCCTACCGACTGTTCAAAGCCGCGGTTGTCACCCGAGCCAACGCCACGAATATAGATGGCGTTACCCTGACCGGTAACTGCCATTTTAAAGTTGGGTACGTAGGCGGTGAGCTCTTCGATACGCTGTAAGCCGGCATCGCGAATTTTGGCGCCATCTACCGCGGCAACGGCAATGGGTACATCTTGCAGGCTCTGCTGTTGTTTCTGGGCGGTGACAATCACTTCTTCGAGCTGGGCGCGAGGTTTACCTTCAGCCGCGAACCCGGCGGCTGGCAGCACGGCCAAGGCCAACGCGGTAGTGCACCATCGTCTGGGGTGTACCATAGCAATTCCTTATTAGTGTTATTCGCCAGCATAGTGACGCAAACAGGCACAAGGAAGATTGTTCAACGGTGCCGGATGTGTCGCGGCGCGACACATCCGTTATCCGCTGGCGGTATCAAGAAAACCCCATCGGAATTGCGCAGCGCCCCACCGCAAGGGCGATGAGGCGATGCCTACTCCGCTAGAAGCGCACAACGCCTTCCAGGGCGAGGCTGCGCGGGGGATCGGTGGCGGCGAAGTGGGCACCAACAAACAGGGGAACATCGTTGCCCGCGGGGCGCGTCATTTCGTTGGTGAGGTTTTTGCCGACCAAGGCCAGCTCCCAGCCCTGATTAAAGTGCGCCAAGGACAAGCGGCTGTTTATTTTGTAGTAGGCCTCCTGCATATCGGCGGCGTCGCGGTCCTGGGTGTAGAAGAATTCATCGCTGAAATTCACATCCACCTGCAGGCGCAGCTCCATGCTGTCGCCAATCGGTTGCAGATACTGACTGGTGAGGCTGCCGGTGTATTCCGGCGCGTAATCGGTGCCCTGGCCGCTGAGGTCCTGGCGGCAATCTTTATTGCCCTGCTCCGACGCCGTGCGGGTTTGCTCGGCGGTACAGGGACCGTCGGGAAAGGCGGTGAAATACGAGTCCAGCCATGCCACAGAAGCGCCAACAAGCAGCCGCTCGGTAAGCGCCCAGCGCATATCCGCTTCAAAGCCCTGGGTGATGGACTCGGCGGCATTGCCCACCACGTAGCCGGTCAGCGTAAAGTTACTGACTTGGCGTTCCATAAACTCGGTATAAAACAGCGCCGCGTTCACGGTCATGGCGCCATCGAGCAAGGTGGTTTTGATGCCCAGCTCGTAGGTGTCGGCCTCTTCGTCCTCGTAGGCAAAGGCGTCCTGACTGGCGGTAGTGTCGTTGGCGTTAAAGCCGCCATCTTTAAAGCCTTTGGCGTAGCGGAAATAGCTCATCACATCTTCATTGGCATACCACTGCAGATTGAAGGCCGGTGAAACATTGTCGACTTTGCGAGCGTTTTTTATGTCGTGGTTCTCCGAGTTATTGAGCGCACCAGCCAACACCGCATAAACGGGATTGGGGGTACGCTCCTTGCTGCGGAACTCGGCAATATCCAAATACTTGTGGGCCTGCTTCTCATCCTGCCCCCAGCGCAAACCCAAGGTGGCACTCAGCGACTCGGTAATGGCCCAGGTCGCCTGACCAAATACCGCCACGCTGTCGGTGTCTTGCTGGTATTCGGTAAACGTGGCGAGTTGGCTGGGTAGGGAAATGGTGGTGCCCGGCAGCGAAATGGAACTGGGCACCCCCAGTGCCTGGAAGTCCAGGTTTAGCCAAAGTGTGCTGGTAAGCTGCTGCTTGTGGGCGTACACGCCGCCGATAAAGTCGATGTTGTCGCCGATATTCCCCGCCAGACGAAACTCCTGACTTAGCTGGCTGAAGTCTTCGGTGTTTTCGGTGCCGATGAACTGCAGGTCGGTGAAGTCAGCGTCGAGGTTAAATCGAAAATCAAACTGGGAATAGCCGCTGACGCTGGTAAGCGTCAGGGTTTCACTCAGCGCGTATTCCACCGTGAATACGGCGGATTCACTGTTATTTTGGGTAACTGCGGGTTGCCAGTCGAACTGACGGTCTGACTTGCGGCGGTCCAGGCGGCCGTCTTCGCGGGGATCAATTTCGTCTTCAAGGTTTACCGAGTACAGCGGCACGGGCAGTGACACTGGCGGCGTGACGGGCAAGCCGAAATTCGACTGGTACAGCGAAAAGGTGCCGGTGTTATCCACCAGCTGGTGGGTGGTGCCCACTTGGCCAAAATCCGACTGCTCCAGTTTGAGGTTGATATCGAGATCATCGCTGGCGCGCCAGCGCAGCCCCAGGCGCAGCACATCTTCGGCGCGCTCGGTTTCATCCTGGTCGAGAATAAAATTATTCACATAGCCGTCTTCGGTTAAACGCTTATACGCTGCCCGCACTGCAAAGGCATCGCCCAGCGGCACATTAACGGTGGCGGTGACCTCTTCTGCGCCAATTTCCGGGTTGTGCTGGGCGCTGAATTCGCCGGAGAAGGCATCACTGGGTTTGGCGGTACTGATGTTGACGGCGCCGGCGATAGTGTTTTTACCGAACAAGGTGCCCTGCGGTCCTTTTAGTACTTCCACTAAGGCAATATCGAGGAACGGCGACTGGAACTGCTGACCGCGCCCGGCGTAGATGCCGTCGATAAACATGCCCACCGATTGCTCAAAGCCGCGGTTGTCACCCGAGCCCACACCGCGAATGTACACCGCATTGCCCTGCCCGGTGACCGCCATTTTAAAATTGGGCACATAGGCGGTGAGCTCTTCAATACGCTGAATACCGGCATCGCGAATTTTAGCGCCATCGACGGCGGCCACGGCTATTGGCACATCCTGCAAGCTTTGCTGCTGCTTCTGAGCGGTGACCATCACCTCTTCCAACTGCGGCCGCGATTTGCTGTCCTCGGCCAGCGCCGCAGCGGGTAATACGGCCAGCGCCAGCGCACCGATACAGCATTTGCGAACTCCCATAGTCACTCCTTATTTGTATTATTTTGGTATGGAGGATCAGTGGCCTTAATGAGTAAGGCCGTAAATTGCGTTACGACTTTTAGTTATCAGTTATTTATTTGCCAGCCACCGCCTATTCACCACTGGAGACGATAGGCAAGGCCTCGATAGGTATCACCGGCAGCACCACACTGGAGGGCCGGTCGGCATCGCTGTATACGGTCATCACCCCCGCCAGCTGGTCGACAAGGTCTAGCACTGGCGGGATGCCGCGCGGGAAGTCACTGGCACCGACGGAGATGCGCAGCGCGTGCCCGCGTTTAATCACCGCGCTGGTTGAAAATATCTCCACATTGATGGCCACCACCTCGTTCATCGCCAGGGGCTGACGGCTCTCGGCGGTATATAGGTGCCAGGGCTGAATCATATTGCCGTCAACATAGCGCGACTGGTTAGGATCCACCGCCCGCGCCGACGCCGTAAGCAAACCACTGGTAAGTTGCCGCGATACGCCGTCGGGGGAGACATCGCTCACCCTCACCACTACGCCGGCATCCAATGCGGTGGTGGATATCCACAAATCGGCCTGAATGGGGCCGTTAATAAAATAGTCCTCCTCCATCGGCGCACTGGTGTAGGTGACTTCCAGGGCCTCATTGATTCGGTTGTCGTCGTAGCAGGGAGAGGGAAGCAAACCGAGAATACCCGCCGACCACTGGGCCGTGCTATCTGAGCAGATACCGGCAAAGGGTTGCTGCAAGACAACCTTGCTCCCCTCATCAGCGGCAGCGCCCTGCTGACTTAGGCTGCCATCGCCACGCAAATACCAGCGCTCACTATGCAACTGGGGGTGTGGCCAGTCTGGCAGCGTTACATAGCGCTCTTCGCCATAGAGATATTGGGTGACGGCGGGCATGTCTTCTGCACCGTTGTTCATGCCCTTCAGGTAGTGGTCGAACCAGGCCAGCGCAATATCGTCGCCGTGGGGAATGCCATCGACCGGCAGCCCCTCTAACTGTGAGCCCTGCAAATGATCCCAGGGGCCGATAAGCAGTTTGGCATTAGTGTTGTCCTTTAGCCCTTCATAGGCCATTGGTTCGCTGCGCTGAAAAATATCACGCAAGCCGCCGACCACGAAGGTGGGCACTTTCACTTTGTCGATATGAGTCAGGGGCGAGCGCACGCGCCAAAATTCGCTGTCGTAAGCGGTTTCATCACTGCCGGTAAGGCCACCGATCAAGGTTGTTGCCTGAAATTCCGTCACCGCGTTGGCGGTGTGTTCGGCAAACACACTGAGCAGTTGCTCGGGGTCCTGGAAACTTTCCTGCGCGGGAATTAACGACAAACCGGTTACCAGACCCAGCCATGCGGGCACAAAGGCACCGTTGATCTGACCACCGGCAAAGGTGATATCGCGATAGACATCCCCCGGCGGCACGATTGCAAACAGGGCTTTGTGTGCCGGGTGGTTGTGCTGCGCGGTAAGCAATTGCGTGATGGCCATAAACGATGGCCCCCAGGTACCCACGTTGCCGTCTGACCAGGGTTGCTTGGCTACCCAGTCCATTACTTCGAGGTAGTCGGCCTGCTCGACCGGCCCCCAGGCTTCCCACACGCCTTCAGAATTTCCGGTGCCGCGCACGTCGACATACACCTGCGCGTAGCCGCGTTGAACAAAATACGGGTTAGCAGCCGTTACGCCACCGGTACTGCTGTTGTATCCGGTCTGCGTGAGAATCACCGGCAGCGGTGTCTCGACGGGATTCCCCGCCTCATCGGCCGGCAATGTGATATGGGCCGACAGGCGAACGCCGTCGCGCATTTCGATAAATTCGCGGGGCAGGGTCACCATCGCGCTGAATTCCTGCGGACGCTCGTAGGGCTGCCACGCTCGTGTTTCTGCCGAACCGGTGTCATTGGCCGTGGTGGTTTGGCCGCTGCTTGAAGAGCCGCCGCAAGCCGTTAACATTGCACCGAGACAAATCAATAGCCCGGCCACTACTTGGTCACGCAAGCCCATCATGATGATTCTCCGCGTTGAGAGCGCACCGGCCGATAATTGCCGGGCGGACTCTTATCTTGTTTATTATTGTTATTGATTCGCTGCGAGCGGGAGCTGTGCCTGAGTATCCATGCTAAAGCGAGCCGCTACACAGCGAGACAAGCCAGGCGCCTCGCCAGCATTATTATGATTATGTTGATCAATACTGACCCAAAACCCTGGCTGTGGATTGTCTGCCAATGACACGCAGTGTCCCACACCGCCAAATACACTATACGGCATATTTGTTACCTAGAAATCGGCAGACAAAAAAAATGCCGGGCTTAGCCGGCATATTTTGTATTAAGCGCTGAGCACTCGTCGCCAGAATTTATCTTTGAAGCGTTCCTGCGCGCGCTTGAGAAACAGCGAGGAGATCATGCCTTCAATCGTTTCAGCAACATCGCTGCGAATCGCCATTTGCTGCGCTTTGCTGGGCACTTTGCCTTTGTATTCGCTGAGGTCAACGGGGTCACCAAACTGAATAAAACAGCGCTGGGGTTTGGGCAACAGCGTACCGAACAAGCCAACCGGAATCGGCCCCATCAGATCGGTGCGGGAGTTTTCGTTTAACAAGCCAAATCGGGTGAGCAATTTACCCAACAGCGAGTTTGGCAGGTCGCGGCCTTCCATTAAGTGGCGATAAAACTCCTCCGGGCCTACTACCGCCGTGGGAATAATGGTGTAGCCATGCTTAGCGGCCATGCGCACAAAGCCGGTGCGCTCCTTCCACTGCAGGGTGTATTTTTGGTCGGCGGGTTTGGTGGCCTCGTGGGCACCGCCGGGAAATACCAAAATATCCTGGCCGCCTTCCATCAGCGCACTGCACACCTCTGGGTGGCCGATGACCGCGCCCTGATTGAGCAAGAACTGCTCATTGACGCTGTTCCACATCCATTTGTCGCTTAAGGCGCGCAAAAAGCGACCATGTTCTGCCAGCATCGGCAGGCCGAGAATCGGGCCATCGACAGCGTAGATGGAATGGTTAGCGACAAACAAGCAGGGCTTGTCCGGCAGTTTGTCGGCATCGAGAAACGTCGGGGAAAACAGGTATTTGAGCAGTTTATATACCCAGTCCCGCGCGGGGTGGGTGGGCGGTTCAACCGCCATTACGCGCTCGATGTAGCGCTGCATATCTTCGCCCTCGTAGGGCACATAATCCTTGTCGTTGATACTCATAACGCTATGTCATGCCTTTTTCGGTTGTAGTTCGCCCCGCCCTCGTGGCGGGTCGTACGCTTACGCAATAACTCCATGTATCGTTGCGCAACGCGCCAAGAATACCGAGACAGCGCAGCAACATCGACGTTTTATTCGTCAATAAATACGCACTTGGCGAAATTCGTGTCGGAAAAGTAAGCGGCAAAAAAAAAAGCACTGCAAATGCAGTGCTTTCTTCGGAATTTGATGGTGGGCCGTGATGGATTCGAACCATCGACCAATTGGTTAAAAGCCAACTGCTCTACCACTGAGCTAACGGCCCCGAAAGAGGCGCTTATAATACGGATTTTGAGATCAAAAACAACAGCATAAGCATAAAAAAATTGTTTTTTTTACCCGATTAACGATAGCGCGTCGGATCGCTGACACCGGCCTCGATAAAGCCTTGTCGACGCAGGTGACAACTGTCGCAACGGCCGCAGGCATAGCCTTCATCATCGGCCTGATAACAGGATACGGTGAGGCTGTAATCCACGCCCAGGTCAGTGCCCAAACCAATGATCTGTGCCTTGCTGAGGTCGATAAGCGGCGTGGCGATATGCATGGCCTGCCCCTCTACCCCCACTTTTGTGGCGACATTCGCCAAGTGCTCGAAGGCATCAATAAAGGCAGGGCGGCAATCGGGGTAGCCGGAATAATCCACCGCATTCACACCAATGTGGATGCTGTTGGCGCCGATCACCTCGGCCCAGCCCAACGCGATGGATAAGAACACGGTGTTGCGCGCAGGCACGTAGGTGATAGGTATGCCTTCGCCACCGGCATCGGGCACATCGATGCTGGCGTCGGTCAGCGCCGAGCCGCCAATGCTGCTCAGATCCAGTTTGATAATCTTAAATTCTTTCGCGCCGTGCGCATCGGCAACGCGGCGGGCGGCAATCAGTTCGGCGCGGTGGCGCTGGCCGTAGTCAAAGGCCAGGGCATAGCATTCATAACCATCGGCGCGGGCCTGAGCGAGCACGGTGGCACTGTCGAGACCGCCTGATACCAATACAATTGCTTTCTTTGTCACTACTCTGCCTATTACTTAATGTCCGGGGGCGTCTTGCCATAGAAGTTTGTGTAGCTGAAGCTGGAAACGCACCGGCAAGTTGTCGTCGATGATCCAATCGGCGAGGTCACGCGCGGGCAACTGTTCAAAACTCGGCGAAAACAGCACCTCGCCGACGCGCTCCGGCAACCGGTGCTGATCGACCTGGAAACGCGCCCAGTCGTAGTCGTCGCGATCACAGATAACGAACTTCACCTGATCGTTCGCGCCGAGGTGGTCCAGATTTTCCATCAAATTGCGGTGTTGTTCGCCCGAGGCAGGGGTTTTCAGATCCACGACTTTCGATACGCGGGGGTCAACATCGGCAACGGGCATGGCGCCGCTGGTCTCCAGGGACACCTCGTAACCGGCATCGCACAGTGCCCGCAATAAGGTTAAGCACTCCGGCTGGGCAAGCGGCTCGCCCCCTGTTACGCAGATGTACCGCGGCGAATAACTGGCAACCTGCGCAAGAATGTCGTCGATGCTGCGACGTTCACCGCCGTGAAAGGCGTATTCGGTATCGCAGTAGGTGCAACGTAGCGGGCAACCGGTTAGGCGCACAAAGACGGTGGGCAGGCCAATGGTTCTGGACTCGCCCTGTAAGGAGTAGAAAATTTCGGTAATTCGCAGACTGGCGCTCATGCTTGTGCCGCTCCGGGTGAAACGGCCTGGCCGTTAGACGGGCTGGTAAACCCAAAGGGCGCTATTTTAAGAGCTGAGCCGCCCGAGGGCAACGCGCAGCGAATGCGGTGGCTCTTTATGAGTCACTATTGGCTATTAGCAACTCTTGGCTGTTAGTAATTCTTGCGCAGGAATTCGCGGGCTTTTATCACCGCCGAATTACCGGTGTTGCCGTAGCGGTCGATAACATGGGTGAGCATTTCACGCGCTTTGTCTTTGTCACCCTGCAGGAAGTAGACCGTTGCCAGCTTGTACATGGCGGCGGGTACTTTGCCGTTTTCGGGGTAGTCGGCTAACAGCTTTTGGAAAGCGGCAGACGAGGCTTCCAGGTTTTGTGGTGAAATCGCCACATAGAGCTCTCCCAGCCAATACCAGGCATTGGGCGTGTAGCGCTCGGAGGGATAGGCTTTTACGTAGGCTTCGAAGGCGGTAATGGCGTCGGTGTATTGGCGCGCCTTCACCAGGCTGTATGCCTGTGCATAGTCGACCGAGGGTTTGCCGGTAAGGCCATTATCGGTGCTTGCCGGAGCAGGTGCCTCAGTGCTTTGTTGATCTGCCGATGCAGTGCTTGTCGCAGGCGCCGCAGCGGGAGGAAGCACGTCAGTAGCAGCGGGTGCAGCTGCCGCCGCGCCCCCCGCCACACTGCTGAGCCGTCGATCCATATCGATATAACGGTCCAGGCTTTGTTGCTTCAATTGACGAAGCTGATGCCCCTGCTCTTCTACCGTTCCACGCAGCGCCATGATCTCTTGCTGGAGCTGCTGAAGCTGCTGGTAGATGCCCGCTTCCAGGCCCGCCCCGGCATTGTTGCGCCGGTTTGGGTCATTGATATCCTCCACCGGAGCCTGAGCCCATACCGAAGGGCCAGACGCCAGCAGGGCGATCATCACGGTTTTTTTCAGTTGCATCAGCTTGCCTTATTTCTATTACTTAAGTTCTACGCGACGGTTTTTAGAGTACGCAGACTCAGATTGACCGAAAGCGATAGGACGCTCTTCACCGTAGCTTACGGTTTCAATACGGTAGCGAGCAATGCCGTTGATTGCCATGTAGTCGGCAACAGAGTTGGCACGACGCTCACCCAGGGCCATATTGTACTCGCGAGTACCGCGCTCGTCAGCGTGACCTTCCAGGCGAATAGGGCCAGTGGTTTTTTGCAGACGGGCAATCTGTGCATCCAGGTTACGGCGCGCTTCAGCAGTCAGCGTGGCTTGGTCGAACTCGAAGTAGAAGATGTTTTCCAGAACCACTTCTGGCTCTTGCGCTTCGTATGCCGACACATCAGATTCCATGCTCTGAGTTGGCTCAGAGTAGGTGTTCATATCGCTGGTTTGGCCGCTGCTGTCAGTATCGTTTGACGCACAACCTGTGAGCAAAGCACCGGCTAAGGCAACACCCAGGAACAACTTAGATTGGTATTTCATTGTATTTCCCCACTTGCAAAGTTTACTTTCAGTTGCAGATAAACCATTTATCTGCAGGATTTTATCCGGCCACTACTCATACAGAAAAGGCGACCACGCCGGCTCACGCACATCTCCAAACCGGGATGGCAAGCGGTAACGCACACCGCCATCCACAGATACTGCTGCCAACACCCCTTTGCCGTTGTACGTTGTAGAATACAACAACATACTGCCATTGGGAGCGACACTGGGCGATTCATCCAAGTCGGTGGAGGTTAGTATTTCCACTCGGTTGCGCTTGAAGTCCTGCACGGCAATATGAAACCTGCCCTGCACCCTGTGTACCATAACCAGTCCCAAGCCGTCGCCCAATATTCTGGCGCGGGCATTGTAGTCACCTTCAAAGGTGACACGTTCGACACTTCCTGATGCCAATTCTACTCGGTAAATTTGCGGTTTGCCGCCTCGGTCCGACGTAAAATAGATCGACTTTCCATCCGGTGCCCAAGCTGGCTCAGTGTCGATGGCAAAGTGATTGGTCACCTTTTTAAGGCTCTGGCTTGCCAGATCCATCACATATATATCGGGGCTACCATCTTTAGATAGCACCATGGCCAATTGTTTTCCGTCCGGCGAAAATGCCGGAGCACCATTGAGACCGCGGAAATTCGTTAATTGTTTCCGTTGGCCGGTCTGCAAATTATGTAAATATATCGCAGGACGCGTCGTTCTGAATGAAACATAGGCAATATTCTTGCCATCGGGTGACCATGTCGGCGCCAAAATTGGCTCCATGCTGTCGGCCAACACCTCCTCACCCACACCGTCGATATCGCTTTTCAGCAAACGGTAGCGAAAGCGGTTGTCCCCTTCACGCACCGCCGACACATATAACAGCTGAGTACGGAAGGCCCCGCGAACATTGGTTAACTTTTCGTATATGCGATCGCTAATGGTGTGGGCGAGAAAGCGCACTTTGTCAAAACTCTGCGACTCTTCCCCCTGCAGGATGCTGCGCTGGGTATTCACATCAAGCAGCTCGTAACGGGCGACAAGGTTGTTGTCGCGGCCAAAACTCAGTTCACCGACCACCACATAGTCAACACCGAGGCTTTTCCAGTCGCGGTAGTAGACTTCGTTGGCATTGGCGGGGCGACTGAGCATGTCGGCGCGACTCAATGGCTCGAACAGACCGCTGCGGTGCAGGTCGCGCTCAACAATGGATGCCACATCCTCGCGCAGGGTCACGCCGGCCTTCCAACCAAATGGCACAACGGCGATGGGCACGGGGTCGTCTTTGCCCTCATTAATTTCAATGGTCAGGTCAGCGACGCTCGGCAGCGTCCACAGCAGCAGTAACAGCGTTATTATTAGCGGTTTTCGCATTATCGTCTCAAATCAGTTGGCTCAAATTTAAATTGGAAATGACGGAATTTTCGCTCGTAGGCAGCGCGATTTTGCTGGGCGAGTTCACCCAGCTCAGCGATTTCTCCCAGACCTTTGACAGCGCGTAAGGCAGATTGATCAAACGCCTCGTTGCCGCTGCCTTTGACTACTGAGGCGCTAATAATTTCCCCTGTTGGCAATGTGCGAATGGCAACCGTCACTGACATACCGTTGCGGGCGCTGGGCGGACGCGACCAGTTGTTTGTCACCAGCTGGGCGATAAGCTGCTCGTAACTGCTAACCAGCTCGGCTTCCTCCAACGCGGCATCCTCAGACGCCAGCGCCGCCGCCAATTCCTCTTGTTGCTGTTTGCGAATCTGCTCCTGCAGCGCGCGCTGTTTGGCTTCTTCCGCCGCTTTCTCAGCCGCTTTTTTCTGGCGAAGTTCTTCCGCTGTTGGCCCCTTGGGCTTGGGTTTAGGCTTTGGCGCAGGCTTGGGCTTTACTTCCGGTTTAGGCTTCACCACCGGCTTTGGTTTAGGCGCGGGCTTGGGCTTGGCTGGCGGCGCGGGTTTAGCGCGACTGGGCGGGACTTTGTCGATAACCAGCTTCGCCTGAATCACCACCGGCTTTGGCTTAAGCTCCTGGCTGTCGCTAATACCGGGCAGGCCAATAAGCAACACGGCAGCCACCAGGCCGTGCAGCAAAAGTGTGACCATTGCCGGAATTAAACGGAAGCCCTGCATGTTTACTTGCGCCCCGCCGCCGGCGGTTCTTCGGTAATCAAACCTACCGATGGCGCGCCAGCGCCCTGCAATACGGCCATCGCCGCCACCACCGCACCATACTCCACGGCGTTGTCGCCGCGTACCATCACCGGCGTTTTGGGTTTGTTGCGCAGGATTTTACTGAGCTTTTCACCGATCTCGGCCAGCGGCACCGGTTCGCCCTGTTTGTCCGGGTCGCCAAGGCTCACATAGTAGCGGCCGTTCTTATCCACCGAGACGATGATCGGGTCATCATCGGTGGGTGGTACCGGCTCGGTCGAGGCCTCGGGCAGGTCAACCTGCACCCCTTGAACCAACATCGGCGCGGTCACCATAAAGACGATCAATAGCACCAGCATTACGTCGATATAAGGGACGACGTTAATGTCCGACATGGCTTTGCGTTTATTGCGACGACTCATGTCTGTGCCCCTTAGCGCACGTGAACCTGGCGGTGCAGCAGGCTGGAGAATTCGTCGGCAAAGGTTTCATATTTGCCCATATACGAATCCAGCTTGGCGGAGAAACGGTTGTAGGACATCACCGCTGGGATCGCAGCAATCAAACCCATTGCCGTTGCCACTAGCGCCTCAGAAATACCCGGCGCTACCGTCGCCAGTGTGGCTTGCTGTACCTGCGCCAGACCGTGGAAAGACCCCATAATGCCCCACACCGTACCAAGCAGGCCGATGTATGGGCTGGTGGAGCCGACCGTAGCCAGGAAGGGCAAGCTCTTTTCCATGTGTTCTTCTTCGCGCGAAATGGCAACGCGCATCGCCCGCTGACAGCCTTCCATCACGGCGTCGGAGTCGATATTGCGCTGGGCCATACGGCTGAACTCTTTGAAGCCGGCGCGGAAGATGCTTTCCATGCCCACTGCCAAGCCCTGCTTGTTGCTGCCTTCTTGATAGAGGGTGTTCAAATCGCCCCCCGACCAAAACTGCGCCTCAAAGCGCTTCATTTCCCGCTCGGCCATGGAGAAATACATCACCCGCTGGGCAATTGCATACCACGACAGCAGCGATGCCAGCACCAAAATAGCCATGATCGCCTGCACAAACAGGCTGGCCTGACTAATCAGCGTAATAATGGACAGGTCTTGCTCCACAGCAGCTCCCCTCTGAATCGAATTTTTGTTACTGAGCGGTTTCGGCCTCGGCGGCCAATACCTGATAAATAGTCTTTGGCAATCGCCTTGCCCGCCCGACTAGCGGGTCGACACAAGCAATCTGTATGCTTGCCTCGCACAGTAACTCTTGGTCGCGATAGACATGCTGTTCAAACATTAGTGCCGTCGGGCGCAGAGATTTTATCTCTGCCGTGACGCGCAGCACATCATCCAGCTTCGCCGAGGCGTGGTAACGCGCCTGCACATCGCGAACCACCATGAGCAAACCATCATCGGCCATGGCGGCTTTCGCAAAGCCGCGCTCGCGCATATATTCGGTTCGCGCCCGCTCCATGTACTTCAGATAGTTGACATAGTAGACAATGCCACCGGCGTCGGTGTCTTCGATGTAGACCCTCAGCGGCAGCGAGAATTCCGCGCTCATTGGTCGGCCTCGTCTGGCCGGCTCAATCCAAAATGCTGATAAGCATGGTTAGTGACCACGCGACCACGCGGTGTGCGCATGATGTAGCCCTGCTGTATCAAGTAGGGCTCGAGCACATCCTCGATGGTGCCGCGCTCCTCACTGATCGCCGCCGCCAGGCTTTCAATGCCCACGGGGCCGCCGTCAAATTTTTCGATCATGGCCAGTAGTAAGCGGCGGTCCAGATGGTCGAAGCCGCGATTGTCGACATTGAGCATATTCAGCGCTGCATCGGCCACGTCGGCACTGACATTGCCATCGGCTTTGACCTCCGCGTAGTCGCGAACACGCCGCAACAGGCGATTGGCAATACGCGGTGTGCCGCGCGAGCGCATGGCGATCTCTTTGGCGCCGTCGTCGTCGATGGTCATGCCGAGAATCGCTGCCGAGCGGCTAACAATGGTCGACAGGTCGTTGACGCCATAAAACTCCAGGCGCTGAACAATACCAAAGCGATCGCGCAGCGGTGATGTCAGCAGTCCCGCACGGGTCGTTGCGCCCACTAGGGTAAAGGGCGGCAGGTCGAGCTTGATCGATCGCGCCGCAGGGCCTTCACCGATCATAATATCGAGCTGGTAGTCCTCCATCGCCGGATAGAGAATTTCTTCAATATGGGGGCTGAGGCGGTGGATCTCGTCGATGAACAACACATCGCCTTCATCGAGGTTGGTCATCAGCGCCGCGAGGTCGCCGGCCTTTTCCAGCACCGGGCCGGAGGTAGTGCGGAGCGACACGCCCATTTCATTGGCCAAAATATTGGCCAAGGTGGTTTTACCCAGCCCGGGCGGGCCAAAGATAAGGGTGTGATCAAGGGGCTCGCTGCGGCGGCGCGCGGCATTAACGAAGATATCCATCTGCTCGCGAACCGCTTGCTGGCCGATATAGTCCTCGAGACTTTTCGGGCGAATGGCGCGGTCAAAGCGCTCCTCGGCACTTTCGGCGGGCTCGGGGGCAATCAGGCGATCGACTTCTATCATAGTGTTTTCCAGCGTGATTAGCTGACCATATTCTTCAATGCGGCGCGAATCAGCGCTTCGCTCGTTTGCCCTTCAGTATCCAGCGCGCTTATCGCCTTGCTGGCCTCCTGAGGTTTGTATCCCAAGGCTACCAGAGCGGCTTCAGCCTCGGCCAACACCGCCGACGCCGAGGGCTGCGCAGCCACCGCGGGCGACGCCGCCGCAGCCGGTGCCCAGCTTTCCAGGCGGTCTTTCATTTCCATAATCAGCCGCTCTGCGGTCTTCTTGCCCACGCCGGGCAGCCGGACCAGCGATGCGGTGTCGCCCTCTTGCACACAGCGCACAAAATCGTCGCTGTCGATGCCCGACATCACCGTCAAGGCAAGCTTGGGGCCGACGCCGTTCACTTTGATCAGGTCGCGAAATAACTGCCGCGAGCGGGTGTCACTAAAACCGAAGAGTAACTGGGCGTCCTCGCGGACAATAAACTGAGTGTAGAGCGACACCTCTTCGCCCAGCGGCGGCAGGTTATACAGGGTGGTCATCGGCACCAGCACTTCGTAACCCAGGCCGTTGATATCCACCACAATTTCCGGAGCCTGCTTTTCCAACAGGACACCGCGCAAACGAGCAATCATGAATTTACCTTAGCGCTAAGTCGACCGCGACGCAGGCGCGCCGCGGCAAGGGGTTCTGACATACTGTGTAAGCCTTCGCGGGCATGGGCGTGGCAAATGGCTGCGGCCAGCGCATCAGCGGCATCTTCCTGGGGCGCTGCCGGCAGTTTGAGCAAGACTTGCACCATATGCTGGATCTGATCTTTATTCGCAGCGCCAGTGCCCACCACCGCTTTTTTTATCTGTCGCGCGGTGTATTCGGCAACCGGGATATCTTCAGACACGCAGGCCACCACCGCGGCGCCGCGCGCCTGCCCCAGTTTAAGTGCCGAGCCCGCACTTTTGGACATAAACACCTCTTCCACCGCGGCTTCATCGGGACGGTACTCGTCGATAATGGTCGACAGGCTGCGGTAGATAATTTTAAGACGCTCGGGCAGTGCGCCCTGTGGCAAGCGAATGACACCACTGCTGACATAGCGGTGACGACGGCCTTCAATCGAGATCAGACCAAAGCCCGTTTTCTGCGAACCGGGGTCGATGCCAAGAATAATTGTCATAGCGTATCACTGTTCGAAACTGCGCCTATTATGCACAGATCACACAGCGAAATGACAATCACACTTGCCTACTCCAGCTCGGCAAGCACGGCATCGGGGATGTCGGCATTGGTATAGACATTTTGCACATCGTCGAGGTCTTCGAGCATGTCCACCAAGCCCATTACCTTCTCAGCGCCGGCTCTGTCCAAGGTCACGGAGGTGGAAGGCTGCATGATGACATCGGCCGACTCGTGCTCCAGACCCGCCGCCTGCATCGCGTCTTTTACCGCCAGAAACTCTTCCCAAGGGGTAAGCACTTCGACGCTGCCATCGTTATGATCAATCACGTCGTCGGCACCGGCCTCCAGCGCCACCTCCATCACCCGTTCTTCATTAACGCCGCGCGGGTAGAGAATCTGCCCCAGGCGATTAAACAAATAGGCGACCGAGCCGTCGGTGCCGAGGTTGCCACCGCGCTTGCTAAACGCATGGCGCACATCCGCGACCGTGCGATTGCGGTTATCAGTCATGCACTCCACCAGCACGGCAACACCACCAACGCCGTAGCCTTCGTAGGTGACTTCGTCGTAGTTATCACCCTCGGCATTGCCGGCGCCGCGCGCAATGGCTTTGTCGATGGTGTCGCGCTTCATGTTGGCGCCAAGCGCCTTGTCGACCGCTGCGCGCAGCCGGGGATTGTCTTCAGGCTGTGGGCCGCCCGCGCGGGCGGCAACAACTAACTCGCGAATCAGCTTGGTAAATACCTTGCCGCGTTTGGCGTCCTGCGCCGCTTTGCGGTGTTTGATATTGGCCCATTTGCTGTGACCCGCCATAGCTCCCTCACTCGACGGCCCTACCCTGCCGCCGTGTTACTTACTCTTCGTTTTTACGCAGACGAATGCTCAACTCGCTGAGTTGACGGGTTTCAACCACGCCGGGCGCGTCGGTCATCACACAGGCCGCTGTTTGCGTTTTAG
Source organism: uncultured Spongiibacter sp. (assembly GCF_964011655.1). Classification (NCBI taxonomy): domain Bacteria; kingdom Pseudomonadati; phylum Pseudomonadota; class Gammaproteobacteria; order Cellvibrionales; family Spongiibacteraceae; genus Spongiibacter; species uncultured Spongiibacter sp. The sequence continues at coordinate 30,175 of NZ_CAXGPO010000017.1, forward strand.
GGAAGGCGATCACATCGCGAATCGACTTCGCGTCGCTCATCAGCATTACCAAGCGGTCCAGACCGAAGGCCAAACCACCGTGCGGGGGCGCACCGTATTTCAGCGCGTCGAGCAGGAAGCCAAATTTTTCGCTGGCTTCTTCGTCGCTAATGCCCAGTACGCGGAATACCGCTTCCTGCATATCCGAGCGGTGAATACGGACCGAGCCGCCGCCCAGTTCGGTGCCGTTGAGCACCATGTCATAGGCAATAGACAGGGCGTCGCCGGGCGCATTTTCCAGCTCTTGCGGGCTGCACGAAGGCGCGGTGAACGGGTGGTGGAGACTGGTCCAACCGCCCTTGTCATCTTCTTCGAACATGGGGAAGTCAACCACCCACAGCGGCGCCCACTCGGCGGTGTAGAGGTCGAGGTCTTCACCCAGCTTGCAACGCAATGCGCCCAGGGCTTCGTTTACGACTTTGGCGCTGTCGGCGCCGAAGAAGATCAAGTCGCCATTTTCTGCAGCGACACGCTCCAAGATTGCCGCGCGCACCGGCTCGGGGAGGAACTTAACAATGGGTGACTGCAAGCCGCCTTCAAGGTCCGACTTGTCGTTGACCTTGATATACGCCAAGCCCTTCGCGCCGTAGATACCAACAAACTTGGTATATTCATCAATTTGCTTACGGCTCAGCTTATCGTTGCCGCCGGGCACTTTCAGGGCGGCGACGCGGCCTTTGGGGTTGGTTGCCGGGCCAGAAAATACCTTGAACTCGACTTCTGCCATCAAATCGCCAACGTCAACCAGCTCCAGCGGGATACGCAGGTCTGGCTTGTCGCTGCCGTAGCGGTTCATTGCCTCGGCGTAAGGCATGTGCGGGAAGTCGCCCAGATCCAGGTCCAGCACTTCCTTAAACAGATCGCGGATCATGCCTTCGGCGACAGCCATAATCTGCTTGTCGTCCATAAAGGAGGTTTCGATATCGATCTGGGTAAATTCAGGCTGGCGATCGGCGCGCAGGTCTTCGTCGCGGAAACACTTGGCAATCTGGTAATAGCGGTCGAAACCAGACACCATCAGCAGCTGCTTAAACAGCTGAGGTGATTGAGGCAGCGCGAAGAATTTACCACCGTGGGTACGGCTGGGTACCAGGTAGTCGCGCGCACCCTCGGGAGTCGCACGGGTCAGAATGGGCGTTTCAATATCCAAGAAGCCCTGCTCGTCCATGTAGCGACGCAATACCGAGGTCACCTTGGCGCGCAAACGCAATTTATCGGCGATCTGCGGGCGACGCAGGTCAAGGTAGCGGTAGCGCAGGCGAACATCTTCGCCAACTTCGGTGTGATCGTCGAGCTGAAATGGCGGCGTCTCGGATTCATTGAGAATCTCGATCTCTTTACCCAGCACTTCGATCTCGCCGGTCTTCATATTGGGGTTAACGGTGGCTGCATCGCGAGCACGTACACGGCCGCGAATTTTTAGCACGTACTCACTGCGCACCCGGTCTGCGGTAGCAAAATGCTCTTCGGTATCGGGGTCAAACACGACCTGGACTATGCCCTCACGGTCGCGCATATCCAGAAAGATAACCCCACCGTGGTCGCGGCGACGATCCACCCAACCGCAGATCGTGACGTCCTGATCGATGTGCTCGCTTCCGAGGCTCCCGCAAAAATGGCTGCGCATTGATTCTTTCCTGCTTCTGTAAAGTCATAAATGGGCCGCAATTGGCGGCCCCTGAATTAGCTATCTGATCCCGACGAGGCTCCGCCGTCGCCAGCTAGATTTTTCTTCTTTCCACCCGATTTGAAATCGGTTTCATACCAACCACTGCCTTTTAGGCGAAAACCGGCCGCTGATATTTTCTTGACCAGCTTGTCGGCATGGCACTGCGGACACTCAACTAGCGCCGGATCACTCATTTTTTGCAAGGCTTCCAGCTCGTGCTGACAGGCCTGACACTGATATTCATAAATGGGCACTGGAATCCCCTCCAATACAAATCATGAAAACGTGACCTTCTGGAAAAACCGTCGGGCACAACCACAGGTAGAAAAAGGAGCGGGATTATAACGCAAAGCAGTGCCAGCGATAAACGCAGTACAGCGGGAATATGTCGATCAGTGCAGAAGGGTTAAAAACCTACAAAAAAGCCGCGCCGATACGACGGAATCGCACATATCGGCGCGGCTTTTGACGCCTGGGCTTAGGAGGCGAAGTCCTTGAGCTTTTTCAGTGGGCGTACTTTTACCGCCACACTAGCGGGCTTGGCTTTAAACGTGGTCTCTTCACCGGTAAAGGGGTTGATACCCTTGCGCGCTTTGGTGGCAGGCTTTTTCACGGTGGTAATTTTCATCAGGCCTGGAATGGTAAATTCGCCCAACGAGCGCTTTTTGATGCTGCGTTCGATCAGCACTTCGAGCTCTTCCAGCACGCTGGCCACTTGTTTGCGGCTAAGTTCGGTGTTGGTGGCAATCTCGTTGAGAATCTGGGTTTTGGTCATTTTCTCACTGAGTGCCGTCATTTTGCGCTTGGGGGCAGCCTTCGCCGCCGGTTTTGCTTTGGCAGCGGCCTTTTTCGGAGCAGTTTTACGTGTCGCCATAGGGATCAGTCCTGTTCAGGGAAAGTTTATTATTGCTCGGTAAAAGTTGGCACTGAGCCGATACCGCTTCGCCGCTGCCCGGGGCTTCGCAAAGAAGCCTGCACGCAACAACGAGGCCGTGCCTCGCACTACTAATAGTCGATTGGCCTCGGCAAAACAAGGCTTAAATACGACATCCGCACAAAAACCCCTATTTTTTGCGTGGAATTTATCGACGAGCCAACACCTGGGCGGCGATATGCTCCCCGATTGGCAGGGCCGACGTCGCTGCGGGCGACGGCGCATTGCCCACATGAATACTGCGAGCACTCTGCAAAAAGTGGAAGTCATTGAGCAGCTCACCGCGTCGACTAACCGCTTGAGCCCTAACCCCGGCAGGGGCAGGCAGCAGGTCATGTAACTCAATCGCCGGACAGTATTGCTGCAGCCCTTTGAGGTAATGGCGCGCCGAATACGCATTATGCAGCTCGCGCAGACCAGCGCGCGGGTGACTAGCCAACAGGCGCCAAAACCCCGGAAACGATGCCATTTCTCGCAGTGAGGCAGCATCGATATCCCGGCGGCGATAGCCCTCTCTCGCCAGTGCGAGCATCGCATTGGGGCCCGCCAACACGCCACCGCCTACCCTGGGTGTTAGGTGCACACCCAAAAAAGGCAGCGTGGGGTCGGGCACCGGATAAACCAAGTGGGGCACCCAATCATCGCAGCGCGGCGCCAAACGATAGAATTCGCCACGAAAGGGAATAATGCGAAAATCACAATCGATGCCCTGCAGTCGCGCCAAGCGGTCCGACATTAATCCCGCACAGCAAAGCAGCTGTCGCGCGTGAAACGTCTGCTCGCCGCTGCCCACGACGATCTCCGATGTGCGCTCATCAATACGGTCCACCGGCAAGGCGCAGCGCAGCTCTCCCCCTGCGTGCTGCACGTCGTGAAGTAACTGGCGACAAATAGCGGCGTAATCAACAATGGCCGACTCCTTCACCGACAGCGCCGCCACGCCGGCGAGCATTGGCTGGCGCTCGCGCAGCTCGCCGTCACTCAACCACGTGGGCGCACGACCATTTTGCCTGGCCCGCGCTTCGAGCGCTCTAAGGCCCGGCACTTGCTGGGGCGTCGCGGCGACAATCCACTTGCCACACTGGCGAAACGGCAGCGCGTGACGCTGACAAAAATCCCGCGTTTGCTGCAAGCCCTCTCGGCACATGCGCGCCTTGAGGCTTCCCGTCGGATAATAGACCCCGGCGTGCACCACACCACTGTTATGACTGGACTGATGCTGAGCCGGCGCAGACTCTTTTTCTATGATCAACAAGCGACACGCTGGCCACTGACGAAGAATCTGCCAGGCACTCGCCGCGCCGACAATGCCCGCGCCTACTACTATGACGTCGTAGCGTGCTGCCATGGCAACGATTAGGCCGCTGAAAACTCAGGGTCTGCGGCAAAAGCCTGACGCAGCTCACTCAGACGCTGGGCAAGCGCGGCCTCGCTGTACGCCTGCGGCGGCAGCTGCCCCCATACCGGCTTGGGCCAACAAGGGTCACCTGTAAAGCGGGCGATATGATGAATGTGCAGTTGCGGCACCATATTGCCGAGGGCGGCAATATTCAATTTCTCGGCATTAAATTGACGCGTCAGAATGGCGGCAGCCAGGTCGGACTCACGGCAGTACTGAGTGCGCTGCTCGGCAGAGAGTTCAAAAAGCTCTCTCAAGCCCGCCTGACGTGGCACAAGAATCAGCCACGGATACTGGCTATCATTCAATAACAGCACACGACAGAGCGGCAAATCGCCGACGACAGCGCAATCGGCAGCCAGTTGTGGGTGCAATTCAAACATCTACTTTCTCCATTAAACGCGGCCCACCCTGTACCGGGCTGGCTATCAATCGTAAAATGCGGCGACTTCATTCGCAGCTTTAAGGCCAGATACCCACCATGCGCGCTAGCCAAACACTTATTGCCACTGTAAAGGAAACCCCTGCCGATGCCGAGGTTATTAGCCACCAGCTAATGCTGCGGGCCGGCATGATACGCAAGCTGGCGACCGGCCTCTATACCTGGCTGCCGCTGGGCCTGCGTGTATTGCGCAAGGTCGAGCGTATTATTCGCGAAGAAATGGACAATGCAGGCGCGCAAGAGGTGCTAATGCCCGTGGTGCAGCCCGCCGAACTCTGGGAGGAGTCTGGTCGCTGGGAACAGTACGGCGCGGAACTACTGCGTATTAATGACCGTCACCAACGCGAATTTTGCCTCGGCCCCACCCATGAGGAAGTAATTACTGACCTGATCCGCAACGAAATTCGCAGCTACAAACAACTGCCCGCCAATTTCTATCAGGTGCAAACCAAATTCCGCGATGAGATTCGGCCCCGCTTCGGCGTTATGCGCTCACGCGAATTTATTATGAAGGATGCCTACTCCTTTCATAATGACCAGGAGTCACTGCAGGCGACCTACGAGACAATGCACGCCGCCTACACGCAGATATTTACGCGCCTGGGCTTGGACTTCCGCCCGGTTATTGCCGATACCGGCTCAATCGGCGGCAGCGCCTCCCATGAATTCCACGTGCTGGCAGAGTCCGGCGAAGATGACATTGCCTTCTCAGACAGCTCTGACTACGCCGCCAATGTTGAAATGGCAGAAGCCGTGGCGCCCGCCGGCGAGCGCCCCGCTGCCAGCGAAGCCATGGAAAAAGTCGCCACCCCCGGGGTGAGCAGCATCGAGGACGTTTGCCGCTTCTTCGATTGCGCGCCCGAGCGCACAATAAAAACGCTGCTGGTATACGGCGAGGCCGATGAAGATGGCAAGCAAGCCTTGATCGCCCTGGTGGTGCGCGGCGATCACCAGCTCAACGAAATCAAAGCAGAGAAACTACCCGGCATTGCCAGCCCGCTAACCCTCGCTGAAGAGAAAGACATCAAAGCGGCGCTCAATTGCGCACCCGGCTCTATCGGCCCCGTGGGCCTGAACCTGCGCTGCATTGTGGATCGCAGCGCGGCGCATTGCAGCGATTTTATCTGCGGCGCCAACGAAGACGGTATGCACCTGCGCGGCGTCAACTGGCAGCGCGATGTCGAGCTGGGCGAAATTGCCGATCTGCGCGACGTTATCAGCGGCGACCCCAGCCCGGACGGCAAAGGTCAGCTGCAGATCAAGCGCGGCATCGAAGTCGGCCATATCTTCCAGCTCGGCACCAAGTATTCCGAAGCCCTGAACGCCACCGTGCTCAACGAGCAAGGCAAGGAACAAGTCATGATCATGGGCTGCTACGGTATCGGTGTAACCCGTGTGGTCGCCTCAGCTATTGAGCAAAACAATGACGACAAGGGCATTATCTGGCCGGACGCAATCGCGCCCTACCAAATTGCCCTGGTGCCACTCAATATGCAGAAGTCTGAGCGCGTGCGCGACACCGCAGAGCAGCTCTACAGCCAATTGAAAGCCGCCGGCTATGATGTGTTACTCGATGACCGCAATGAACGCCCAGGCGTGAAGTTCGCCGACATGGAGTTGATGGGGATTCCTCACCGCATTGTGATTGGCGACCGAGGGCTGGACAAAGGCCTGCTGGAATACAAACACCGCCGTGCTAGCGACAACGAAGACATCGCTATCGACGACTTGATGAGTGTTATTCAGCAACGTGTTGCGCTGGCCTAAGCTCGCCCTTGCCGGGTGCCTGCTACTGATAGCGGGCACCGGTTGGACTCAGCCGCAGGACCCGGCAGAGCGCGCGGCGCTAACCGCTTATTTGAAAGAAGCGCTGCACCGCGACGACAGCTTCCAAGACCGCTTTGATGCCGAAGTCTGGCTGACTGATATGTCGGCCCGTCTGGCGAGCATTATCCGTGAACCGGAGCAACGCTTGGCGTTATTGCGCAGCGTGCACCGCGAGGCCAAGGCCGCCGACCTGCCTCCCGAGCTGGTACTGGCACTCATTCAAGTGGAAAGCTACTTCGACCGCTTTGCTATTTCCAGTGTCGGCGCGCAGGGCTTAATGCAGGTGATGCCTTTCTGGAAAAACGAAATTGGCCGCCCCAGCGACAACCTCACCGACATGGACACCAACCTGCGCTACGGCTGCCAAATTCTGCAGTTTTATCTGAAGCGGGAAAAAGGCAATATGCGCCGCGCACTGGCCCGCTACAACGGCAGCCTTGGCAAAAACTGGTACCCCGATCGGGTGTTTCGCGCCTGGAAAAAACGCTGGTACAACGGCCAACTGCACTACAGTGGCATTTACTGAACCGGTGGCTGCGGCGGCTTCCTGTGTTCCTGCGGCGGGCATGCCCGATCGCCTTTACGCTTGTGAGGGCGCAACATCGCCAAACGTTCCTCTGGCGGCATTGGCGGCAATACCTGCAACAGCACCTCGTGACTGAGTCGCTTCAGGGCAACATCGGCCTCGCGCACCTCAGCCAAGGCGGCGGCCAGCGCCACCGTATCCAGCGGCTGCTCAGACAGAAGCGCCGCCACGCCACGGCGTTTTTCACGCAAATTGCGATAGGCCTTGCGCATAGCGCCTCGCTCCGCCTTGAGCACCTCTCGTGCCTGTTCGCTCAGTGTCTCCGGTGGGCGCTTCAAAATATGTCGGCTCATCGAATGCATGATCGGGTCGCCGTGTAACCTGTGGCCCACCCACGAACCAATCAGCAAAGCGTTGATCACCAGCGAACTCACCAGCGCAATTAGCAGGCCTTTACGCTTTGTCATCACTCTCCCTCCAACCAGTCTGCAACGTCGTTGCTACCCGCAATATCCAAGCTCGCAAAGGCTTGGTAGTCGTCGCTAAACACACTGGATGACGATGTTAAATCCGTCGCCCCTATCGCAATACCCAACACCATTGCCGCCGCCGTCGCCATACTTACTGGCAAAAACACTGGGCGCTGGGGGGGGGCCACTTGGCGGTGTGCACCGGGAATGGCAGATAAGCGCTGCTGCATAGCAGCGCTGGGCGCTAATGACAGCCCATCGCTCTGCAACTGTCGCCGCCACGCTGCGTCGTCGGCGAGGGCGCTCCGCCTTGCTGCTCGGCCACGCCGACTCAACATACCCAGCAAGGCAATTGGCCATAAATGTGCCGGCCACTCCCGGAGGTTTGCGCCGTAACATTGCAAAGCCCGAAAATAGCTAGTCATTGTTCTCTCCTAAAAGTTGCCGCAGTCGCTTTCGCGCACGCCCCAGTAACGATTCCACTGCCTTGGGACTATTGCCGAGCACGTCGGCAATATCCCGCACTGGCATTTCCCGATAGTAGCGAAAGGCAATGGCCGCTCGTTGCTCTTCAGGCAACGCTGACAAGGCCGCCGCCAATGCCGGCGAATCGCCCGGCTCGTCGTTCAGCGGCGTTGACGCGTCCGCCAGCTGTTCGGCTAGCTCACCGTCCACAACAAAACGCTGCTGCACACGCTGACTATGGTTAATCGCCAGGTTACTCGCTACACGGTACAACCAGGTGCTCAGTTTTGCCTCATCTTGCCAGCTTGGCGCCTGCTTCCACAGGCGCACAAATACCTCCTGGCAAAGGTCTTCGGCATCTGCGCGCGACACCACAATGCGATAGATCACATTGAGTACCGCGCTGCTGTGGCGGTCGACAAGCTGCTGAAAGGCCTGGGCGTCACCCTCGGCCGTTCGCGCAAGCAGCGTGGCATCGCGAGACACCATCACCACCTTCCATGCCTTGGTTGCCAATCAACCACCGCCGGTATCACCTCTCAATTACTGATCGTCTGCCCACGGCCCGGCTTGGCGTTTACCATGTTTAAAGCCTTTGCGCATTTCCTTGCGGGACAGCTCGCCGTCGCCATTGCTGTCGAGCTTACTTAACTGGGCCTCAGCCGCTGCACGCGCTTCGGCCGCAGACACGCTACCGTTTTTGTCGGTATCGGCCCGTTCAAAGCGGTCGGCCCGAGACCCTGTGCGTTGCTCGCGCATTTTCGCGCGGTACTCTGCAATCTCTTCACGGGTAACTTCGCCGTTGCCGTTCAGGTCCATCGCCATAAAGTGGGCACTGCGTTTTGCGACCATATCAGCAACGCTATGACCGCCTTCTCCACCGCGCTCGCAGCCGCCGGGCGGCTTTGCCTGAGCACTCATTGCGGCACCCATCGCCAATACTGCCAAAATTTTGCTAGACGTTTTCATTGTCGTGACTCCATAAACGAAAAAGGGTTTTAACGGCCGTTATTGATTAAACACCGGCTGCGTCAAAACCCCTCGCTATGGCAATAATTCTTTTGCGTCGTGCAGTGCAGCTCGCCTAAGAAGCCAAAAACTCGTAGCGCCAAACCCCTTTGTCTAAATAGCAGCGGTTGCGCGAACCTGCCGCGTCCGGGTCCAGCTGGCAATACCCGGCGTCGCCGCCGTAGAGCATGCATACCACGCCCTGATGGTCGGTCACTTTGGGGTGAATATCGGGAACCTCACGCGCGGCATAAAACGCCTTTGCCTGCGCGACGGTTGAGCACTGTGACAGTTCCGACAGGGTCACCAAGGTCGGCGGTAACAGGGCCAACTCACCGGAGCAATGCGACTGCACAAAATCTGCCGCTGCGCCCCACTGATGGGCATCCATTTCCTCGCCGTCCACTTCTACCTCCATCCCCTGGCCGTCAGCGAGGAAAAACGCCGTCTCGAAGCGCCGCCCCATATGTGCGGGCGTTGTCCAGTAAGAGATATGTTGCAGTGCTTCCGGCGCCAGATTGATCGCCGCTTCTTCTTCGGTTTCCCTTACCGCCGCCAAGCGAAATGCCTGCATGCGATCGCCCTGGGCATCGGCAACATCATCAGGGTCCACGGTGCCACCGGGAAACACCCAGTGCCCGCCTCCCACTTTTAACTGCTCGTGCCGCCGCAGCAATAACACTTCAAGACCAGAGGGTGTGTCCCGCAACACCACCGCTGTTGCCGCCAGACGAATCGCTTCCTTGTCGCTCACAACCAATGTTCCTCCAGGGCCGACAGCAGACGCTTTGGCTGCGGGCCGATACGAAAATTCTCTGGCAGGTCTGCGTAGCGGATAACACCACTTTCATCAACCACCAGCAGGGTAGGCAGCACGGTATCGCGACTACCCAAGGGCACGCCAAATGGCATGCCTGCCGCATGGACAATATGCAGCGCCTTCGCCGCATTCAATGAGGGGTCGCTATACACCTCGACACCATCAGGCAGGTCGCCAGCCAGTTTGCGACTCTCGGCAACGGTTTGAGGGCTCACCAATACCAGGCGAATACCGTGCCCCAGGAACTCGCGGCAATAGCCCATAAACTCGTGTAATTGGCTCCGGCACAGCGGACACCAACTACCCCGAAAAAATAAAAAGGCGGTTTTCCTGCCTTGAAACTGCTCAGAACCGACGCACTCCCCATGCTCATTTTGCAGCTCAAAATGGGGTAGCGCGTGGCCGACAATCAGCTCGGGATTGTCATCCCTATCCAGATACGAATACCAGAAAACGTAGAGGAAAACGCCGCCAAGCCCCAAACTTAAACCGTAGATAGTCGGCACGATATCCATCTCAACCACCACCAACATTGCCCCCAGCAACGCGGCAATTAGCTGGATAACAATAAAGCGCCCGACATGAACAAAGGCTACGCTGTACAACAGTGCCACGAACAACGGCACCGGGGTGACAGCTAACCAAGCACCAAACCACGACAGACTAAAACCGCTGCTCAACTGCCACGCACTGTGCAGCGATGCAGCCCCACAGAGCAGAATATAAGGAAGTACAAAGAAGCGCTTGGCCAGCGCTTTAAGTGATGTCATAAATAGTCTTTGTGGTCATTATTGAATAATTATCCTACTAGCCGCCCTGTTCAGCGCCGACATTCTGCGCTAGCGTAAGGCGTAAGCATTGACCCTTTTTTACGAGGTTCGAGCAGTCACGGCAATAGCGAGATCGCCCATTAGGGCATAGACTATTTTGGTATTCAATCTTGGAGCCCACACCAGAGCGATTTAAATAAAGTTGTATTAACTCGCCTGTACAAATGTTTTACGACAACAATAGGAAGTATTGGCGGCTATGGCAAAACTCTCTCTAATGGACTTGGCTTTCTTCTTAACCGAAACCGAAGCCAGCCCCAAACACGTCGGTGGCATGATGATGTTCCGCAAGCCCGCGAAAGCAGGCAAGGACTTCGTGGAAACCGCAGTGCGTGAATACGTTGGCACCAATGCCGACATTCGCCCTCCATTTAACCAGATCGTCAAATTCAGCCGATTCTCCACACCCAGTTGGGCGGACGCTCCCGACTTCAATATCGACGACCATATTTTTTACCACCAACTTGAGGGCGACGATTTTCGCGACGCACTCTACGAGCTGGTCGGTGAACTTCACAGCCCGAAGATGGAACGCGATCAACCGATGTGGGAGATCCATGTTATCCAGGGGATCGACGATAAACGCTTTGCCATCTACACCAAGCTTCACCACGCCTATGCAGACGGCGTGACCATGTCATCCATTCTCGCAAAGAGCCTGAGTCAATCTTCACGCGCACGCAAAGCCACGCCGATGTGGTCAGTGATCCCGGAAAAGCGCTTAGAGAATGCCGCCGACAGCGTGTCAATCATGAAGGTGTTGAGCAAGCTGGGCGGCCGCTCCACCGACTACCTGCGCTCCGCGCTGGGCCTGTCAAAGCTGAGCGCGCAGCTCGCCCTGGAAGCCATGAAGCTGACTAAAAATGCCGTGGCAGTGCCCTACCAAGCCAACCCGAACACGCCGCTTAACGGTCAGGTCGTTCCCGGCCGCCAAGTGGCTACCGCAGCAGTGCCCATGGAGCGCGTGAACCACCTGCGCAGCCTAACCCGCTCTACCCTGAACCATATTGCCTTAACCTGTATCGACGGCGCCCTGCACCGCTACCTGCAAGATTGCGAGTCGGATATCGATGAACCCATCACCATTCAAATGCCGGTAAATCTGCGTCGCCAAGGCGATAACAGCATGGGCAATAAAATCGGCATTGTATTGGTTGAACTGGCCAACAAAACCACTGACCCCTATGAGCGCTTGCGGGAAATTGGCTTTACCCTGCGCAATGTTCGCTATCAGGTCGACGGCGTTCCCCCGGCGTCGGTAATGGCCTACACCGTATTACTAGGCAGTTTGGCGCAGCTTGTTGAACTGCTAGGCATCGACGATAAGCTGCCACCACTGGGCAATACTCTAGTGTCCAATGTGCCCGGTCCAGTGAAACCCCTCTACCTGAAGGGTGCGCGGCTGGAGGAGATGTATCCAATCAGTGCACTGCCTCCAGGTTGCCACTTAAATATCACACTATATAGTTATGATGGACGTTTGCAGTTTGGTTTGGTGGCGAGCTCCGCCCTACCCAAACTCGAGGTATTGAGTGACTATATACACGAGGCATTTGCAGATCTCGAAAACGCAGTATCACCGCAGTTACTCGAACACAATAACAAGGCGGCTGGCTAAACCGGCCGAATAAAACAACCAGAAAAATCCCCTGCTTTCACTGACGGAAGCAAAACAGCGGCGGGCCGTTTTAACCGCCCACCGCTGTGGAGAATTTTTAAAACATCTGGAGAGGCACTATGAGTTACTTCGTTACTGGCGGCACCGGCTTTATCGGTCGATTCCTTATCGAACGCCTTGCGCGCAGAAAGGGCACTATTTATGTTCTGGTTCGCCGCAGTTCTAAACAAAAATATCTCGACCTGCTGGAAAAAACCGGCCTCAGTAAAGATCGTCTGGTTCCGGTTTGGGGCGACCTCGCCAAAAACAAACTCGGCATCAGCGCCAAAGAAATGGCCAAGCTAAAAGGTGAAATCAAACACTTCTATCACCTGGCAGCCATCTACGATTTAAAAGCCGATGCCGAAAGCCAGGAAGTCACCAATATCCGCGGCACCCAAAGCGCTATCGACGCGGCAGAAGCCATGCAAGCCGGCTGTTTCCACCTTGCTAGTTCCATCGCTGCAGCCGGTTTATATCGCGGCGTGTTTCGCGAAGACATGTTCGAAGAGGCTGAGGGCCTTAAGCATGCCTACTTCCGCACCAAGCATGTCTCTGAAGGCTTAGTACGCAAGGAATGCAAAATTCCCTATCGCATCTACCGCCCGGCAATGGTTGTCGGCGACTCCAAGACCGGAGAGATGGATAAGGTCGACGGCCCCTATTATTTCTTCAAACTCATTCAGAAGCTGCGTTATCGCGTCCCCCAATGGTGCCCGATTATCGGCATTGAGGGCGGCCAGATGAACATCGTGCCGGTGGACTATGTCGCCGATGCTATTGATCATATATCCCACAAGCCCAAGTTGGATGGACGCTGCTTCCACCTCGTTAACCCCGATGCACACAAAGTTGGCGAAGTACTCAACATCTTCTCGAAAGCTGCCCATGCACCGAAAATGGCGCTGCGCATCGACTCGCGGATGTTCGCCTTTATTCCCTCTTCCATCACCGGTTTGGTGAAAAATATGCCGCCGGTTAAGCGCCTCACCAGCGCGATACTGGCAGACTATCAAATCCCAGAAGATGGCTTGCAGTTCATGAATATGCCAACGCGCTTTGATAACCGTGAAACGGTCAAAGCACTGCGTGGCAGCGGCATAGAATTACCCGCGCTGGAAGATTACGCCTACAAGATTTGGGACTACTGGGAACGCAACCTCGACCCAGACCTATTTAAAGACCGCAGCCTGCGCGGCAATGTTGAAGGCAAGGTCATCGTGATTACCGGTGCATCCTCAGGTATTGGTAAAGCCAGCGCGCTCAAACTGGCTGAAGCCGGCGCAGAGGTTGTATTGGTCGCCCGAACGGTTGAAAAACTCAAGGAAACCCAGCAGGAAATTGAAGAGCTTGGCGGCACCAGCTATGCCTATACATGCGATGTTTCTGACCTTGAGTCCTGCGATGAACTGGTCGCTACGCTGCTGAAAAACCACGGCCATGTTGATGTGCTGGTGAATAATGCCGGCCGGTCAATTCGTCGCTCGCTCGAGCTGACCTTTGATCGCTTCCACGATTTTGAACGCACGATGCAGCTCAACTATTTTGGTGCGATTAGGCTGGTGATGGGGCTCGCGCCTTCAATGCTAGAGCGCAAGTCGGGGCATGTGATTAACATCTCGTCGATTGCCGTTATTGTTGGTACCTCACCCCGCTTCTCCGCCTATGCGGCGTCAAAATCGGCCCTTGATGCATGGTCTCGCAGCGCGGCGGCGGAATTCTCCGACCGCAACATTGCCTTCACCACGATCAATATGCCGCTGGTACGCACCCCAATGATCGGGCCCACCTCGATCTACAATGCTGTGCCGACACTGTCGCCAGAAGAAGCCGCGGACATGATCTGTGAAGCGATCGTGAAGCGTCCTAAGCGCATAGCGACCGGCTTGGGCATCAGCATGCAAGTACTCAACGCGGTGATGCCGAAGGCAACGGAAATTATTATGAATACCGTCTTCCGCACCTTCCCCGACTCCGCCGCGGCAAAGGGTGAAGGCGAAGAGGTGAAGACTGAGGCATCTTCAGAACAAGTCGCCTTGGCAGCGGTACTCAAAGGTATCCACGTCTAAAATAGGTAGCGATACGCAGCACGCAAACTCTGCGTAGTAAAACCGCCAAACCGCATTGCTCAATACATGGGCCATGCGGTTTTTTTACGCCTTGCAAATGGTGCAACTGTGCGTGGAATGAAGAGCGATGCCCTGCCGCGAAATAGCGCGCCTGCGGCGGCGAATGGCGGCCTTCCTCACGCACTTAATACGACGATATTCACGTCGCAAGTAAATTCACAGTTTCAATTTTTCATCGGCAAGCTCAGTGCCAATAAGGCGCACTAATAAAAAAATATTGAACTGTTTTTCTTAGCGCTGTCATATCCAGTAACGAAGCAACATGGAGGCAGTATGCTAGGTTGGACATTGATGTTTCTCGTTATCGCACTGATCGCTGGCGCCTTGGGCTTTAGCGGTGTAGCGGGTGCAGCGACTGGAATCGCTAAAATTCTGCTTTTTATCTTTATCGCATTATTGCTTCTCTCCCTTCTTGCGCGCGCCTTGCGCGGCAAACCTCCCCAGATGTAGCGCCGCGACGCTCACATAGCGGGAGAAATCCCCCGGGCAATTCGCCCAAAACTCTTCACTGCATCACCTTGACCACATAAGGAGAACGCTATGAACCGAGATATCGCTGAAGGCAAATGGAAACAACTGAAAGGTCGCATCAAAGAGAAGTGGGCTGAATTAAGCGACGACGAACTAGAGAGCGTGGATGGCAGCAGTGAACGCCTTATCGGCGCGTTGCAAGAACGCTACGGTTTGGCCCGCGATGAAGCCAAACAGCAATTTGAAGAATTAAAGAAAAAAGTGTCGTAAATCGGCACAACCGAGTCCATTACACGTGACTCGCACCCAATGACGATGCATGCATCGTATTTGATTAGAACCGAAATGGAGGTCAACTATGACTATCAAGAAGACGCTAATCACCAGCCTCACCTTGGGCGCTTTGGCAAGCACTCCCGTACTGGCTGACAGCTGGCAAGGCAAAACCAAAGATGCCTGGCTCGACGGTAAAGTCGAAACCGCAATTATGCTCAATGGCGAGCTCAATAACTTTGACATCGACACGGATGTAGACCAGGGCAAGGTTACTCTCGAAGGCACTGTTAGCAGTGATATCGAAAAGGATCTGGCCGGCCAGCTCGCGAGCAATGTAGACGGCGTTACATCGGTTGAAAACAACTTACATGTTGAAGGGAGCTATCGCAGCAAGCTGGAGAAAACCAGCAATGACTTTGCCCGCAAGTGGAATGACTTGAGCACCACCGCGGCCATCAATATGAAGTTTGCCGCCAACGATGATATTGCGGCAACCAAAATTAATGTCGACACTCATCGCGGTGTAGTGACCCTGCGCGGCACTGTGAAAAGCGAGGCCGCACACGACTTAGCCATTGAAATAGCCAAGAGCTTCGATCACGTTTCCGAAGTGGAAGATAAGCTCGATGTGACCAATAGCTAAGGTCCGCTATCGAAACCCCTGATAGCAACGGGCCGGTGGATACTCCGCCGGCCCGTTTGTGTCGCACCGCCCCTCTCGCTGAGACTTATGCCACAAAGCCAGGACCGGTTATTCCGCCGACATCGCCGCCATGGCTTTGGCGAGGAATTTCTCAGTCTGCTTACTTCCCGCCTCTAGCGGCCGCTGCGCGGCTTCGCTGGTAATGGCATCCCAGTTTTCAAGGATCGCCTCAGGCGTTTGTTGTTCAACACCCAAGAATACGCCATCGGTCTCAAAGATTCGCGAGCTCGCATAACCACCCGCGCCGGCGCAAAGAATATGGCGATTCGGTGCAGATTCATGGCACAGCACCAGCGCACCCGCCGTTACCGATTCCGGCGTGAGTAGATCCAGTACTTCTTTCGGCAGCAAGTCTTCGGTCATGCGCGTTGCAGCCGTCGGCGACAGCGCATTGACCCGCACGTTCTTCTTGGCACCCTCAAGGCCCAGGGTATTCATAAAACCGAGTACCGCCATCTTCGCGGCGCCGTAATTACTCTGGCCGAAGTTACCGTACATGCCCGACGACGACGTGGTCATCACGATGCGGCCATATTCCTGCTCGCGCATAATGTCCCACACCGCCTTGGTGCAATTCACCGAGCCCATCAGGTGCACATCCATCACCAGGCGAAAGTCGTCCAGCGACATTTTGGCAAAGGTTTTGTCGCGCAAAATACCGGCGTTATTTACCAGAATATCGACGCGCCCCCACTTGTCCATTGCCTCGCGGACCATATCCTCAACTTCTGCCATTACCGCAACATTAGCGCCGTGGGCCATCGCCTCGCCGCCATTGGCCTCTATGGTCGCAACCACTTCCCGCGCCGCCTCAGAGGACGCGCCGCTGCCATCGCGGGCGCCGCCTAGGTCATTCACCACAACCTTGGCTCCGCGCGCTGCCAATGCCAGAGCGTGACTACGCCCCAAGCCATTTCCCGCGCCCGTTACAATGGCTACCTGGCCATCAAATCTCACATCCATTTTTATTTCCTTTTATGTTTACGCCACTAATTGCATGGTCAACCACTCTGCGATGAGAGCGGGTTTATCCTGACCCTCGATCTCTATTGTCACCTGGGTGGTGAAGCGAAACTGCCCCGGCTTGGTTTCGGTGATGTCGATAAACTTGGCGCGGGCGCGAATGCGGCTATCGACGGCGACAGGCGCGATAAAACGAACCTTATCAAAACCGTAATTCAAGCCCATATGGGCGCCCTCGATCATCACCATAAACTCTTCTGCAAAATGCGACAGCATCGACAGGCTTAAAAAGCCATGGGCAACCGTACCACCGAAGGGCGTTTGTTTCGCGCGCTCGGGATCAACATGAATAAACTGGTGGTCCAGCGTACAGTCGGCAAATTCATTGATGGCCGCTTGATCCACTGTGTGCCACTGGGTCGGCGGTGTCTCCCGGCCGACGTATTCCATCACCTTCGCTCTATCTACTGTTGTCGCCATTTGTTTATCCTTATTTAGGCCTGTTAAAACCAATCATCACGCATAGCATAGGCACTGTCTTCACCTTGCATAAGCAAAGCAGACCAGCGCTCAGTGTGCGGCAACTCCACCGAAAAGAAGTAGCGCATCGCCTGTAACTTGCCACGATAAAAATTCTGCTCGTCACCGTGCTGACTTTGCGCAAGTGCTTGATGAGCAACAAGCCCCTGCTTCAGCCACAGCCAGGCCACAACCACATGGCCAAACAGCTCCAGGTACATAACCGAGTTCGCCAATACCTTGTCTATGTCGGTGTCAGCCATGGCTGCCAACAGGGTTTCGGTGGTATCAGTCAGCCGTTTAATCGCACTTTCCAGCTGTTCCGCCTGCTTTTCCAAACCGGCGACAGCGCCGGCCTGCGCGACCGTTTCGCGCATTAACGCCAGACAGTAGTGATAGCCAGCCATGCCCTGCATGGGCACCTTCCGCGCCAGCAAGTCGAGGGACTGAATGCCGGTTGTTCCCTCGTGAATGGGGTTAAGACGATTATCGCGGTAAAACATTTCAACCGGATGTTCATTGATATAACCCGCACCTCCCAATACCTGAATGGCCAAGCTATTGGCCTGAGGGCCGTACTCAGAGGGCCAGGTTTTGATCATGGGAATCAAGAAATCGAGCAATAATTTAGCCTGACTGCGCTGCTCTTCGGTTGGCGCCGTGTGCTGGTCGTCGGCCAGCTGTGCACCAAACAAACAGAGAGCAAACGCGCCCTCGGCATAGGCCTTCTGGGCCAATAACATGCGGCGTACGTCGGCGTGTTCAATAATATTAACCGGCGGCGACAGCGGGTCTTTGCATGATGGCAAGCGGCCCTGCGGGCGCTCGCGGGCATAGTTTAGTGAGTATTGAAAGCCGGTTAGCGCTATGGTTGCCGCACCCGTGCCGACCATAATGCGCGCTTCGTTCATCATGTGGAACATATAGCTCAGGCCGCGGTTTTCCTCGCCAACCAAATAGCCAACGGCGCCACCTCGTTCACCGAAGTTAAGTGATGTGGAGGTTTGCCCACGACCACCCATTTTGTGGAACAGCCCCGCCAAGGCTACATCGTTCTGCTCACCCAGGCTGCCATCGTCGTTAACCAGAAACTTAGGCACAATGAACAGTGAGATGCCTTTGGTCCCCTTTGGCGCCCCCTTCACCCTAGCCAACACCAAGTGCACAATATTTTCATTAAGCTCGTGATCGCCGCCAGAGATATAGATCTTATTCCCGGTAATGCGGTAACTGCCATCCTCAGCCCGTTCAGCACTGGTGATCAGGTCAGCCAGGCCGGAGCCCGCTCCCGGCTCTGTCATCGCCATGGTGCCGGCAAAGCGGCCACTGCGCTGGGGCACGGCCCACTTGGCAATCTGCTCCGGCGTGCCGTGCGCTTCAATCAAACTGGCGTTAGCAGTGGTTAAGCTCAAGTACCCCAGGGTCGTGCTGCCTGCGGCAGTAAGATACGCATTGGCGACCGTGGCCACGGGCAGGGGCAATTGCATCCCGCCCACTTCGTAATCAGCCGTTGACGAGACAAACCCTGCCTCGGTAGCGGCATCGACCGCCTGTTTGATCTCGGGGAGCATTTCCACACGGCCATTTTCAAAACGCGGTTCATTGCGGTCGACCTTGCCGCGAATCGGTAGAAAATATTTTTCAGCCAGCTGTTTAGCGGTGGTAATGGCAGCGTCAAAGCTTTCGCGATTGTGATCTCGATAACGCTCGCGCGCACACATGCTCTCGCTGTCCAGAAATTCGTACAGCATAAAATCAAGATCGCGTTCGTTGAGTAGCGGAGCAGGCATGGCGGTACCTCATATCGAAAAAGAATTGTGACAGCAGTATGCCCAGCACCCCCAGAGCCAGCCACGACATCTGATGTCAGGCAGCGCCATCGCCACCTAGTAAAACAGCAGCGGGTGACTAAGGTCGGTGTCTGCAAAGGCATCCACATTCAGCTGACGATCTTCCGGGTAAAGCGCGGTAACGGTTAACTGAGGCTCGGAAACAAAGGCCGTTGGCCCCAGTGCCCCCACGGTGGTGCTCACACTAAAAAATCGCTGCATCACACCGTCTATCGCCAGCTGCACGCGAAAGCTCGCCATCGGCTCTACCGACGCGGCGCGCTGCTGCCAGTCACTCGGTACGGAGGGATAACTGCGCAGCCGATCCAGGGTTGCCTTCACCGTCGGGTCATTGCTGAATAGCGCCGACTGCTGGATCGACATAAGAATGGCCGACAGTGTGTCCTCCCAGTTGCTCACGGCATTTTCCGCAGATTGGGAGCTGAACATAAAGTCGTAAAAATTGCTGATATTGTGCAACTCATCAGCGGGCATAAGACGGGAGTAAAACCCCAGCCAGCTGCGGTTCACCATGAGAATATTAGTGGAATTATCCACCAGACATGCGGGATAGGGGTCCAGCGCCTGCAGCGTCATGGTCATGGCGCTGCGCAGCCATTTGAGCTCTGCGGAATTAAAATCGACACGCTCGTCGCGCGGCGCAAAGCCCGCCGCAATAAGCAAATGACTTTGGTCGCGCCGCCCCAATTTCAGCGCTTTGGCGATCTCCAACACCATCGTTTCGCTGGGGCGACTGCTGCCATTTTCAAGGCGGCTGATATGGCGCGGTGAACTGCCCAACTCAAATGCCAGCTGCTCCTGACTGAGGCGGTGCACACCGCGCCAAAATTTTAAAAACCGCCCAAAGCTCGATGCACTCTCTACCACACGCCAACCCTGAAGAAATGATGCTCAAGGATACTACGCGCGATAGCGGGTGCGCTCAAACCCTTAGGGCATTAATCAAGCAGGTGTCGCGGGATTGCCACGTCCATCGACAGCAGCATTTGCGCCAGCGCTTTGCCCTGCGAATCCACCCGCAGCGAGGCACTGCCGCCCCCGCCCAACGCGTCGCGCAACAAAAAGTTAAAGGCGTGGAAACCCGGCACATCAAAGCGGTGTACATCGCCATCTAGCAGATGCTCGAAGTACTCCGCCACGGCGCTCTCCGACAGGGCTTGGGCGATGTACGGCAAATAACACTCGCGGCGCGCAATCACACCGATATTCGCGTTATTACCCTTGTCGCCGCTGCGCGCATAAGCCAGTTGCTCGAGCGGCACGCGGCAGTCGACACCCTCGCTGACAGCCAGTGATGAGTAACGGCTACCGACCGCGGGGCTGGAACCTGGCGTTGGGTAGCTGCGCTCACTCAAGCGCTGATCGCCCATTTGTACGGTGACGGGAACACGGTCTTTGGCGAGTAGCGACGAGTGAATGCGAATCAATGGGCCGGGCTTGGCTCGGCCAGCACCAAAGCCACTCATGCCCGGTGCCGCCGAGGTCGCGAGATAGGCGAACTCGTTGGCGGCGAAGGTAAGCGCCTCGCGGCTGTTGTGGTGCAAACCGTATTTGGCCATCACCTCCCTGCTAGCCGTATCGCGCGCGTGACGGCCATAGGTGTCCTCGGCTCCAATGACTTCGATGCTGACATCGCGAAAGTCTTCCCAAGCGCGTTCTTTAAAAACACCACGGCAGCGTTGTAACCAAGCGTTAAGGCTACAGCGCGCTTTTTCGGCAGCGCGCAGCCCGCCGATAAAGGCACTGCCCATCAAGCGATAACCGTCCACCCAGGTTGCGCAGACCTTGTAGCTATCGCCGGGCGCACGGCCCTTGGCATTGCTCACCCTAAGCCGGTTTTCGCCGACCTCGTCCAAGCGCACATCACTAAAATCACAGGCAACATCCGGCAGCAGGTAGTTTGCCGGATCACCAATTTCATAGAGGATCTGCTCAGCGACAGTGGCGCGGTTGACCAAACCGCCGGTCGCCGGTGGAATGGTCACAATAAAATCACCCTCTGGCGCAACCTCGGCAATGGGGTAGCTCATCGTGGAAAAGTCCGGCACTTTGTGCCAGTCGGTAAAGTTACCGCCGGTACACTGGGCGCCGCATTCCAGTACGTGCCCGGCCAAGGCCGCCTGCGCCAAGCGGTCGTAGTCCTGCCAGCTCCAGCCGAATTCATGCATCAGTGGCGCAATTACTACCGCACTGTCGACCACGCGCCCGGTCACTACGATATCGGCGCCGGCGGCCAGCGCCTCGGCAATGGGTTGAGCCCCGAGGTAGGCATTCATACTGGCAAGCTTGTCGGGCAGCGGTGCGCCGCTCTGCATGTCGCTCAGGCCCTTGCGGGCAAATTCTTCCCTGCGTGATAGCAAGTCATCGCCATACACACCGGCAATATTGAGCTGCAGGCCCTGTTCCTGGGCTAAGGACTGTAGGGCGGCTATGCAGCCGGGCACATTTACGCCGCCGGCATTGGCAATAATCTTAATCCCGTTGGCAGCGCAGTCTGCCATCACATCGCGCATGGCAACGGTGACAAAGTCCACGGCAAAACCCAGCCGCTCATCCCGGGCTCGCGCCTTGGCGAGTATCCCCATGGTCACTTCGGCCAGGTAGTCGAACACCAAGTAGTCCAGCTCGCCTTTGTCTACCAACTGCCGCGCCGCAAGCTGGCTGTCGCCGTAAAACGCCGAGGCACAGCCAATACGTACTGACGAACGACTCATAGCGCCTCCTCATTCAGCTCGACAAGCAATTGCCGCGACTTCACTTGATCGCCCGCTTTGCAGTGGATTGCCGCTACCGTGCCGTCCATGTCTGCCTTTAGCGGGTGCTCCATTTTCATCGCCTCCAACACGACCAGGGTTTGCCCGCGGCTGACGCGCTCACCCTCTGCAACAACAACGTCCACAATGGCGCCGTCCATAGACGCTTTCAGCAAGCCGCTGCCGGCGGCCGCATCCGCTTTGGCGACCGCGTGGCTGGTATCGTCGAAAATGAAGTGGCCGCCGCCGTCATCCAGGAACAGCTGCTTGCCATTGCGCGCAAAGTGGATGCGCCGCCGCACGCCATCCTCTTCAATAACACAGGATTGGGCATCGCTAGCTGCCACCTGCAGGGTATGGCGCTGACCGGCAATACTGAATTCGCGTTGCTTACCCGTCGCAAGCAGTTCGATGCGGTATTCCTGCCCTTCCCAAGCAAGTGTGAAAACGCAGCTTGCCGGAGCACTGCGCCGCCAGGCAGGCGCTGTTTTGGCCGCTGCGGCATTACATTCGTATAGCACCGCCGCCGCCCTTGCCAGGCTGGCAGTGCCAGGCTCAGGCGGAGGTGTACATTGCACACCATGCTCAGCGATAAAGGCTGTGGTGGCATCACCGGCAATAAAACTCGGATGGCGCAGCACCGCCTGCAAAAACTGCAGGTTGTTATTGATGCCCAGTAATACCGTATCTTGCAACATCGACGCCAAACGCCGCAGTGCCTCTTCACGGCTCGGCGCCCAGCAAATCAGCTTGGCCAGCATGGGGTCGTAATGGGCGCCGATAAGCTGCCCTTCGCTAATCCCACTATCCAGTCGCAGCCCCGGCCCCTGCGGCACTTGCCAGCGGGCAATGCGGCCGGTTTGCGGCATAAACTGC
>NZ_CAXGPO010000018.1:0-51416 GCF_964011655.1 uncultured Spongiibacter sp.
AGTGGCTGGCAACAACGCTGGGGGCAAAAATGGCCCCAGCCCTATGGGTTGCGGCCTGCTAGCAACAGTGTGGATGGCCTTATCCCTTGACGGGGTAACCTTAGCCTCGGCCACTGAGCTTAGGGCTTGTTTGCAGCGGCAAAGTCCAACATACGGGTCAGCGGTTTCATGGCTTTCTCACCGAGCGACGGCTCGACAAATACTTCATTGCCGCCGTTCTCCAGCACCTCAGCCAGATTTTCCAGTGCGTTCATCGCCATCCAAGGGCAATTTGCACAACTGCGACAGGTAGCGCCGCTGCCGGCCGTTGGTGCAATCACAAACTCCTTGTCCGGCACCAACTGTTGCAGCTTGTAGAAAATACCTTGATCCGTCGCCACGATCATTTGCGGGTTGGGCAAGTCACGCGCCGCATTGATGATCTGCGTCGTTGAACCGACCACGTCAGCCAGCGCAACAACGCTCGCCGGAGACTCCGGATGCACCAATACCGCCGCATCGGGATACACCTGTTTCAGGTCGAGAATACCCTGCGCTTTAAACTCTTCATGGACAATACATGCGCCATCCCAGAGCAGCACATCTGCGCCGGTCTCACGCTGCACATAGTCACCGAGGTGTTTATCCGGCGCCCAGAGAATTTTCTCTCCCTGGCTGTCCAGGTGGTCCACAACGTCCAGCGCAATACTGGAGGTGACGACCCAGTCTGCTCGGGCTTTCACCGCCGCAGAGGTATTGGCGTAGACCACGACAGTGCGATCGGGGTGGGCGTCGCAAAAAGCGGAAAACTCATCTGCCGGGCAGCCAATATCCAGCGAGCAGGTCGCCTCCAGAGTCGGCATCAATACCGTTTTCTCGGGTGACAGAATTTTCGCCGTTTCCCCCATGAACTTCACGCCAGCGACGATCAACATCGACGCCGGATGGTCGCGACCGAAACGCGCCATCTCCAGCGAGTCCGACACGCAGCCACCGGTTTCTTCTGCCAGCGACTGCAGTTCGGGGTCGGTGTAATAGTGAGCGACCAACACCGCGTCTCTCGCCTTGAGCAGCGCTTTAATACGCGCCCGCAGAGCATCGCGCTCCGCTGCGGGACGCGTCGAGGGCTCGTTGAGCCGGGCCAGATGTTCGCGCACCAACTCTTGTGCTATTGCCTGTTCCGCCAATGTCATTTCCCCATGCTGAGGACGAAAAGCGCCAGATTTTAACAAGAAAACAAACGGCTAAGCCAGAGATCAAGCTATTTAGCCTAACCGACCATCAAGGTGCCCAGTACACGCTGATCGGTACATTCTGCCCGAACAGGGCGGTAACCGGGGCAGCGTGATCAGCATACAGTGCCCGCTCCAGTACGTGCCGCTTCTCCTCACCGCAGATTTGCAGCACCAACTCGCTGCAATTGAGTAAACGCGGCAGTGTCAAACTCAAGCGCGGGTAGGGGCTCGCGGCGGTTTCCAGCGCCATACACGGCAGTGCAGAAGCCATATCCAAAGCCGCGTCGAGCTGCGGGCTGTCGGGAAACAATGAGGCGCAGTGTCCGTCACTGCCCATGCCCAATACGACGCGATCAAAGCTGGGCATGGCGCCTAAGGTTAGGCTCGCAAGGGCAGCGTCTTGTTCGGCTGACTCAGTGTGCGGCGACTTAAGTGGTACGAAGTGCGCCGCAGCCGCTGGCCCGCGAAACAGTCGCTCTCTCAACAGCCGTTCATTACTATCGCGGCTATCACTATCAACCCAGCGCTCATCGGAGAGCGTCACGGTCACTTTCGACCAATCCACAGCCTCATCGGCCAGCAGTTCCAGCAGGCGCTCGGGCGTGGTGCCGCCGGGCAGGACGAGGCTTGCCGCCCCGCTCACGCGAATACCCGCCGCCAGCGCCAGACTGAGGTCGTCACACAAAGCCGCGGCCTGCGACTCACGGCAGCTGAAGCTCAACAGCCTTGCCCCTACTTGATTGAGGCGCCGCTCTAACAGGTGCTCATTCATGCCAGCTCCGTCCATCTCTCTCGATCAGCAGCTCGGCCTTAGCCGGCCCCCACGACCCAGCATGGTAGTGCGATACCGGCATGGCCTGGCTCTGCCACGCCTGGATCAGTGCATCACACCACTGCCAGGCCTCCTCAACCTCTTCGCGGCCGACAAAAAGCGAAGGGTCGCCATTAATGACATCCAAAAACAGCCGCTCGTAGGCATCGGGGATGCGGTTCATGCCCGACGATCCGAGGAAATCCAAGTTCAAATTTTGGCGAGCCAGGGCCATTTTATTTTTGAGGCTATGCATCTTGGATACCATCTGCATCTCAATCCCTTCATTCGGCTGAAGGCGGATCACCAGTCGATTGGGGATATTTTCGCCAGTGGAAAAGATATTGTGCGGCAGGCTTTTGTAGGTAATCACGATCTCCGTCAATTTTTCCGGCATCCGTTTACCCGTGCGCAGATAAAATGGCACCCCGGCCCATCGCCAATTATCGATATGCGCTTTAATTGCTACGAAGGTTTCGGTATCGCTTTCCGCCCCGTCACTATCGGCTTCCTCCATGTAGGCGGGCACCGCCTCTCCACGGCACCAGCCCTGAGCATACTGGCCACGCACCGCATGCGCGCCGACGCTGGCAGCATCGATGCGGCGCAATGCACGCATAATTTTGACCTTTTCGTCGCGGATGCTCTCCGCCGTCATGGCATTTGGCGGCTCCATCGCCACTAAACAGAGCAATTGCATCAAATGGTTTTGCACCATATCGCGCAGCTGCCCGACACCGTCGTAGTAGGACCAACGCCCCTCTATGCCGACGGTTTCCGCCACCGTAATCTGGATATGATCGATACAGCTTTGGTCCCACTGGGCATTGATAAAACGGTTCGCAAAGCGCAGCACCAGCAGGTTCTGCACCGTTTCTTTGCCGAGGTAATGATCAATGCGATAGATATTCTCTTCACTGAAAAACTGCGCAACCGTCTCGTTTACGGCCTGGCAACTGGCAAGATCCTGGCCAACGGGCTTTTCAAGTACCAGACGGCTTTGCGGGTCGATAAGCGCATTGGCGCCGAGCTTCTCGCATATCGGGCCAAACAAACTGGGTGGCGTTGCCAGATAAAATATGGCGCGCCGCCCCGGCGACAGGAGCGCCGCCAACTGCTGGTATTCCTCGCACTTGCCGAAGTCAATACAACAGTAGTCCAAGCGCTGACAAAAGCGCGCCCACTGTTCGGCGGCAGGATCGCCCTCAATGGCCTGGGCCACACGATGTTTGATCGCCTCCAGAAATTGCTGCCGATCCTGGTGGCGCCTCGCTAAACCGATAATGCGCATATCAGCAGGCAACAGATCGGCGCAGTGCAGCTGAAAAAGTGCTGGATAGAGCTTACGCCCCGAGAGGTCGCCAGCGGCACCGAATATCAGCAAGTCGCAATCATTACTCACCATTCACCCCCATCGACGCCCGCAAGGTCTGTGCACGCTTGGCTGCCACAGTCGCTCGCTCGCGAATGGCCGGCCAGTTTTCCTCTGCCTGAAGCGCTGGCGGCGCGATCCACGACCCTCCCATACAGGCCACTGATGGCAGGGCCAGGTAGTCCGCCATATTGTCCAGACTGACACCGCCCGTCGGACAAAAACGCATCATTGGCAGCGGCCCGGCAAGCGCCTGCAAAACCTTCGCTCCGCCCATCGCCTCGGCGGGGAAAAACTTCACAAGATCTATGCCCTGCTCCAGACAGCGTATCGCCTCAGTCGCGGTGGCGACCCCAGGCATATAGGGCAAGTCGCTGTCGGCACAGCAAGCCATCAACGCCTCGGTCGCGCCGGGCGTAACAAGAAACTCACTCCCCGCCGCGCGCGCCCGCTTTACATCGTGCGCGTTCAACAGCGTTCCGGCACCAACGCACACGCCGTCGACCCGCTGTCGAATCACATCTATCGCTTCCAGCGCCGCCGATGTTCGCAGCGTCACTTCTAGCACCGGCAGGCCACCATCACGCAAGGCGATAGCCAACGGCTCTGCGTATTCCGGGCGGGCCACGCTCAATACCGGAATAATCGGCGCGCGGCTGACAATCTGCATCATAGTGTTACTCATGGCTACGCCCCTCTTCGCTTGTAAATAGCACCGAGGCTCCCATTTCCGCGCTGGTCACCTGCTGGCGTACCCCGGCAAACATTTCCCGGCCAACCCCGTCCGTCGCCACCGTAGATGCCAGCGGCGTACGCGAGGCCCACTCGTGCTCGTCGACCAGGCAATTCAATTCGCCTGCGTCGGCATCGATGACGACCTCATCGCCATCGCGCAGCCGCGCAATCGCTCCACCGGCTGCCGCTTCGGGCGAAAGGTGAATCGCAGCTGGCACCTTGCCCGAGGCGCCAGACATCCTGCCGTCGGTAAGCAACGCCACGCGATGACCGCGGTCCTGCAAAACGCCAAGCAGCGGCGTGAGTTTGTGCAATTCAGGCATACCATTGGAACGTGGCCCTTGATAAGGCAGCACGACCACACAGTCTTTGTCTAATTCCCCGGCACGAAAGCGGCTTTGCAAGTCATCCTGGCTTTGAATAACCAGCGCGGGCGCGCGAATCTTGCGCCGTGAAGAGGGTACCGCTGACACTTTGATTAACGCGCGCCCGAGATTCCCTGTTACCAGCCTGAGCCCGCCCTCGGCATCGAATGGCGAACTCATCGACGCAATAACGTCGGTGTCCAAGCTTTTCTCGGCAGCCTGCCGCCAGCGCAGCTCGCCCTGTTCCAGGTAGGGCTCACATACATAATCGCTCAGCGTCTCCGCCCACATCGTTCTGGCATCGCCATGCAATAAGCCGGCGCTTAACAGCTCAGAGAACAGCAGCCCGCTGCCCCCCGCGGCGTGAAAATGATTGATATCCGCCTCACCGTTTGGGTAGGCGCGCACCAACAGCGGGACAAGCCGCGACAGCGCATCCAAGTCATCCCAATTCACTAACACGCCGGCAGCTCGCGCTATCGCCGGTATATGTATGCCGTGATTGGTCGATCCACCAGAGGCGAGTAAAACCACCATGGCATTAACGATCGAGCGCTCATCAATCACCTCGGCCAGCGGGCGGCATCGCGGGCCAGCGCGGCTTATTTTGCAGATATGCTGAGCGGCCTCGCCGGTAAGCGCTTCGCGCAGCGCCGACCCCGGGTTGACGAAAGACCCGCCCGGCAATTGCAAGCCAAGGGCCTCAAGTATTAGCTGGTTACTATTGGCAGTACCGTAAAAGGTGCAGGTGCCGGCGCTGTGATAAGACGCAGCCTCGGCGTCGAGCAGGGCCTCGCGATCTATTTTGCCCTCGGCAAATAACTGGCGAACGCGCTGCTTCTCGCTATTTGGAATACCGCTGGGCATCGGGCCAGCCGGAATAAACAGGGTCGGCAAATGGCCAAAATGCAAGGCACCGATAAGCATACCGGGGACAATTTTGTCGCAAATGCCCAGGCACAATACGGCGTCAAACATCTGATGGGAAAGCGCCACCGCCGTTGCCTGGGCAATCACATCACGACTGAACAAGCTCAGTTCCATGCCCGCCTGCCCCTGGGTCACACCGTCACACATCGCCGGCACACCGCCGGCCACCTGGGCGGTGCAACCGAGCTCTCGGACGTAGTTTTTTATGCGCTCTGGGTAATCGCGAAAGGGTTGGTGAGCCGACAACATATCGTTGTAGGCCGTGACAATACCGACATTGGCCGACTCCATCAGCCGAATGCGCGCTTTGTCAGTACTGTCGCAGGCGGCAAAACCGTGGGCAAGGTTGCCACAACTGAGCTGCTGGCGATCGGGCTGTTGCCCCCCTGCCCGACGCTGACGACTCAGGTACGCTGCACGGCAGTCGCGACTGCGGTGTGCAATCACATTCGTAATGCGCAGCAATTCCGGGTGTATGGAAACCATTGCGGCCTCTCCTGTGGCGCTGGCAAGCGCCCGGCACAGCGTATCAAAAGCCCGTTGATACGGGCCGAACAGCCAGCTGTCTATTCACTATAGATGCCATGCGAGAAGCATACCAGCCCCAATATTCGGGCCTGCAGGAGAGCAGCAATACCTATGACTCCGGCGTGCTTAGGTCAATACGCCTTCCGCTCGCAACGCTGCCAATTGCGCCTGATCATAACCGGCCTCGGCCAGTACTTCGTCGGTGTGCTGCCCTTGGCGCGGCGCTGGCTGGGGGACCTCAGGGCGGGAGCGGCTAAACTTCGGTGCAGGACCGGGCTGAACATGGCCGCCGACCTCGACAAAACTTTCCCTGGCTTTATTGTGAGGGTGCAGCGGGGCCTCGCGCATCGATAATACCGGCGCGACACAGGCATCTGTGCCCTCCAATAGTTCACACCAGGCATCGCGCGTACGCGTCTTGAACACCGCCGCCAGTTTTTCCTTCAGTTCCGGCCAGCGGGCCACATCAAACTGACCGCCAAAGGTATCCTCGTCCAGGCCGATCTTTTCTTTGAACAGTTGATAGAACTGTGGCTCGATGGGCCCCACCGACAGATATTTACCATCTTGGGTTTCATACACCTCATAGAAATGCGCCCCGGTATCCAGCACATTCACGCCGCGCTCGTCCTGCCAGTTGAAGGCCTCGGTATTCAAATAGCTGTACATCATATGCATCAGCGCCGCGGAGCCCTCAACCATCGACACATCCACCACTTGGCCAGCACCGCTGCGCTGTGCTTCGAGCATGGCCGACACCACGCCAAACGCCAAAAACATGCCGCCGCCACCAAAGTCGCCTACAAGGTTTAAGGGGGGGACCGGTTTGTCACCCGCACGACCAATCCCGTGCAGGGCGCCGGATAACGAAATGTAATTGATATCGTGGCCAGCTGCCTGAGAGAGAGGCCCGGTCTGCCCCCAGCCCGTCATGCGGCCGTAGACCAGCTTGGGGTTGCGAGCCATACACTCCTCGGGGCCGATACCCAAGCGCTCGGCGACACCGGGGCGGAAGCCTTCAATTAAGGCATCGGCCGTTTCACATAAATTCAGCAGGGCCTCAACCGCCCGCGGATCTTTCAGATTCAAGGCGATCGATTTTTTGCCACGCTCGCTAATGCTGTTTTGAGGCTGGGCGCCGTCAGCCAATGACCGTCGCGTAACCGAGATAACTTCAGCCCCCATATCGGCAAACATCATCCCCGCGAAGGGGGCAGGCCCTAAACCTTCTATCTCGATAATACGCAGTCCGTGAAGCGGTCCCATTGTTATCCCTCTTAGTATGTGAAACACGTGACGAGCCGCCAATAAAAAGGCGGCTAAAGCCGCCCATTATTGCCCCATTTCCACTGCCCTGCCAACACATCATGCGACGAGCATACGGTGCACACTGTCGATAGTTGCCTTAGCCGTAGCCGCCTCGCCACCGTCTCTCTCGGGAGAGGACGAACAGCCAAAACGCTGAGAAATGGTGTCTAACGCATTGTGCAGCGCCGCGCCAAGCAACAAGTAGGCAATGGCGCGGGCATTCACCTGTCGGGCAATACGTCCATCCTCCTGCAGACGCTGCAGGCGCCGACACAGCGCATAGTGGACAAGGAAAAGATTGTCGGTGGGTGCACCGCCGTTGTTATCGCGATGACTACCCGTCCAAAACGAGGCCGTCAGCGGCGCGCCGGTAATATAAAATCGCTCAGCATGGTGATAAACCAGCTCCAGCCACTGGCGCAGGTCTTCGGTGGATCCATGCTCAACACAGTCTTTTGCTTCCACCAGCTCCGGTAGACGTTCGTTGATCAGCGCCCGCAACATCCCGGCTTTATCACCAAAATTATTGAATACGCTGGCTTCTGTGGTACCCGCTTTTGCAGCAACGCCGCGCGTGGTCAGCGCTCCCGCCCCCTCATCGCGCAGCAGCATATAGGCCGCGTCCAGCAGCCTTTCTCTTACTCTAGGTCTAGCCACCTTTAATCACTCCATTGATATAGGCTGGCGTTATTACACCCGAGCCATCGCGCAATGTACAAGTCGCTGCGCTAATATCTGGCTGAAATTTCAATAAAAATGCAGGAAACCGCCAATATGAGTATTACCGCGCCCGTTTCATCTCACACTGATGGAGATATTTGCCACATCCGTATACGGCGACCCGCCCACCGCAATGCGGTAGATGGCCCTACTGCCAGAGCCCTGGCCCTGGCAATGCGCAATTTCGACAATGACCCCGAGAGCAAAGTGGCAATTCTCAGCGGCGAAGGCAGCCACTTTTGTGCCGGAGCGGACCTGAAAGCCTTCTCCAGTGAGGACCCTGAGCGGTACAACCCATTAGACGACGACGGCGACGGCCCTATGGGCCCCAGTCGCATGCAGCTACAAAAACCCGTAATCGCCGCCATTGATGGCTATTGCGTGGCGGGTGGCCTGGAGCTGGCCCTGTGGTGTGACCTGAGAGTCGCCACCGAGGACGCGATATTCGGGGTGTTCTGCCGACGGTTCGGCGTGCCGCTTATTGACGGAGGCACCGTTAGACTGCCACGACTGATTGGCCACAGCCGCGCAATGGACATGATTTTAACCGGAAGGCCTGTCGATGCTAATGAGGCACTGGCCTTCGGCTTGGCCAATCGGGTTGTCCCAAAAAATCAGCTGTTAGACAGTGCCGAGGCACTGGCGCAACAAATCGCTCAAACTCCCCAGCAATGCATGCGTAACGACCGTCGCAGCGTTTTAGAGCAGTGGAGCATGGCCGAAACTGACGCGCTGAAAAATGAATTTGCACTGGGGAAAGCCAGCTTAGCGGCCGGTGAAGCACTAAGCGGCGCAAAGGCTTTTAGTCAGGGCGCGGGTCGCCACGGTCAGTCACGAGAGTGAGCTCGGCAAGGCGGACTCAGGCAGCGGCACTAATGCATCGCCCACAGCAACGCGACCGCCACGCACCACCCGCAGGCAAAGACCTCCGTAGCCGAGCATGGCCACTACGGCGCCGTCTCCCAAGGCCTGTTCCATGCGCGAGCAGGGCTGGCAAAGGGCATTGGCTTGGAAAATTGCCTCGCCAATTTGAAAATACTGATACCGCAGAGCATTGAGATTGATACCTGAGACAACCAGATTGCGGCGCAGCAGGGCCGGGTCGACACTGTCTCTCCCCAAATGCGCTGCGATACTACGCATAAATTCTCGGCTGATTAGTGACACCTGGCGACCGGAACCGGCGCGGCCGCGCAAACGGCGGTCGCCCTGTAAGCCCATGCCCTCAAGCGCCTGGCACTGTTCCACCACGACCATCGGTGCCTTGCGCTCCGGGCGCACGCCGATCCACTCCAAGCGTCCCTGCGGAAGGTCGGCCAAGTATCGAGATAACAACCGTCCCTGCGCGTTCATGTGTTATTCCTCGGCCCATTACCTTCCCGACGAAACGGCAGAATAAGCAGCGCGAGCAACTGCCCCGCCCGCTGCTGCGCGCCGGGCAGGCCCAAGCGCACCGCCGCATCCCCCTCTCGGGCGTGCGCCCGAAAACTCCCAAACAACCAGTCCCACCAGGGCACGCTAAAACCGAAATTACTGTTGGTTTCCTCAACGCGCTGAGAATGGTGAATGCGGTGCAGAGTGGGCGTTATCAATACCCGGCGCAGGCCGTGTTCCAACGTGTTGGGTAGGGCGATATTACTGTGGTTGAACATAGAGCAGGCATTTAGCACCACCTCAAAGATCAGCACAGCCAAGGCCGGTGCGCCAAGCGCCACAATGAAAACGCTTTTTATCACCATGGAAAGCAGCAACTCGATGGGGTGAAACCGCAGCCCGGTTGTTACATCCAAGGCCGTATCGGCGTGGTGAACGCTGTGCAGCCGCCACAGCCAGGGTAGACGGTGAAACACGCGATGCTGCCAGTATATTGCGCAGTCCAACACCGCAACGGCAATGACAATTTCAAGCAGCGCTGGCCACTCAATCTGATTCAACAGCCCCCAGGATTGCTGTTGCGCCCAGAGGGCAACCCCGGTGGCCGCCAAGGGAAAGACAACGCGCAGGGCGACACTGCCTATGGCCAACAAGCCCAGGTTCGCCAACCAGCGGCGGCGAGAGGCCTTGCGAAAGGGCTGCCACACTTCCAGCAGCGCCAGCACGATAAACAGGCTAGAAAACACCCCTAAGCGCAGCGCGCTCTCCCATTCAGCCACTGACACGCTCCCTATAGCTGCGCAGCGGCGGGCAGCATTCAATAAACGCCGCGGGCTGTGCTGAAATGTCCGACGCGACGTCCAGGTCGGGCAGCGGCGTGTGCTCCTGCCAGCGCAAGCCGGCATCAGCCAAACGACGACGTGTTTGCGCAAGAACCTTGTCCGTACTCCACGCCACGCCGTCAAAGACGGCTGCACATTCTCTGGCCAAGGCCAATAGTACATAGCCGCCATCGGTAGCGGGAATCACCGCAGCGTCAACGTTTTGCAGCGCACACTCGGCCCAGCGCAAATGTGCGGCGGTCAGCGACGGGCAATCTGTTCCAATCAAAATCACCCCGCTTGCCTCGCGAACGCCACGCGACGCCGCCCGCGCCATCCGCTGCCCCAGATCCCCTTCCCCTTGCTCGACACTGGAAAAAGCCGACAAACCGCGAAACGCTTGCCAGCACGCCGCGTCAGGCCCTGGGCTCAACTGGTACTCCACCGCCATTGTCGGTGGCAGCTGTGAGCATAGCTGCGCATTCCAGGCCAACAGCGACTCCGCCACTTCCGCCGCTGCCTTCTCCCCCAGGGCGGGGGCCAGGCGCGTTTTGGCACGACCGGGTAAGGGCGCTTTGGCGAAAACTTTGACTGCTGTGACTGTCACCTCTCCCTCCTTAGCCTTAACCGTAATAGCGGCGCGCAATATCGTCGGCCGAACGACCCATAAAATAGGCAATTCGCAGTCGCCACATCAGCAGAATTGTCGCCCACACGCCCTTTTCATCCCAGCGCCGCCCAGAGGTAATTACCGGCTGGGATAGACAGTGTGGTCGGCCCGTTCGCTTCAGTCGTCGACTGATTTCGATATCCTCCATCAGCGGCTGTTCCGGAAAACCCGACACCGCCGTAAATACCTCTCGGTGGACAAAAATGCCCATATCACCGGTGGCGATACCGGTAATGCGTGACCGCCAGTTCATCATGCTTGCAACCACCTTTAGCATTGACGAGCGCCCGTGTATTCGCACATCAAATCGTCCCCAGCCGGGCGGCCGCTCCTCGCAGTGACGGCGCAACGCCGTTAGCGCCTCTGTGCTGAGTAGCGTATCGATATGCAAAAATAACAACCATGCTCCACTCGCCTGCGCGGCCCCGGCATTCATCTGCCTAGCCCGGCCCGCATCACTGGCAATGACGCGCAAGCCCTGCGCTTGCAAATACTCGACAGAGCCATCGCCACTGCCGCCATCGACAAACAGCCACTCTACGGCGCCGTGGCTTTGCTTCAAACGCAAAATGGTGGGCAGCACAGCAGGCAATAGCGCCCGCTCATTGAGCAGAGGAACGATGATCGACAGCAACGGCGGACCTTGGCAGCTGGACTCAGTCACGCTTATTCAGCGCCCAGTTATAATCGGTATGGCGAATGCGCAAGGCGCCGCTGCGCAACTGACGTTGCTGCGCGCTGCTTAAACCGAGCGCGTTACCATAATGGGCAAGAAAATCCGGCAACGAGTGTAGGTCGCGCCAGCCTTTGGCGAAATCCTCTTCGTACCAATCAAATATTGGCGACACCCGCAACGCCCCCTTGCTTAGGCCATTGCGCTGACGATCTGATAAAAATCGCTGGGTCGCGGCTTCCAGCTGGCGCTCCAGTTCATCGCCTCGATAAGGCTCCCTGGACAGCGCGGGACAGCCGATGCTGGCGCAATTTACCGCGAAATGAATACGAGGCTCAGCGTAATTTTCTCGAATCATTTCATGCTCCAGCTCATCGAGACTGCGACGCTCGCCAAGTAAGTCAAAGAACGGCAGCTTCCAGGGCGAGCGAAACCAACCACCAATCTCTCGAATGGAATCGATGCCAGGGTAATGGCGCAAAATCAGCTCCACTGTCCAGGCGTTATAGGCATTGATCAAAAAAGCCAACTGCCGCGCTTCTGACCAGCGATCAAATTCCGCCGGCGACACCGCAGATAACGTTTCGAGGTAACGCGCAAGCACGGCACGGTCTTTGGCAAAGCTGCTGTAATCGACCGTTGTCGCGTAGCCACCCTCAGCCACATAGACATGCTTGGATAATAGGCTTTGCCAGAGCGCGTGCTGATCGTCAGCCCGAGAAAACTGCGCAACAATCGTCAATACCACAAAACCAAGCGTCCGCCACCAAACTGACTTCGCCACGCGATCACCCCCCTCTCTGCCAGCGGAAGAAACGCGCCAAGAGCCGCAGTATTCGCTCCGGCTGATGGGCCTTGCGCCACTCTCCGGCAAGGTATTTGTTACCCTCTGCCCAGGTGGGGTAAGGGTGAATCGTCGCCAGTATTTTCCCCAAGCCGAGCTTGTGTTTCATCGCCAGCACAAATTCTGCCAGCAAATCACCGCCCTGACTCCCGACAATGCACACGCCCAGAATACGGTCACTGTTCACTGGGGTAAGGACTTTGATAAAGCCCTGCGCGTTGCCGTCGCAAATCGCCCGATCTAAATCGTCCAGCCCGTAGCGCGTGACCTCGTAGTCGATACCCTGCGCTTTGGCTTCCTGCTCATTCAAACCCACGCGCGCCACCTCCGGGTCGACATAGGTCACCCAAGGTATCACTGAATAATCTACGGCGAATTTTTTAAATTGCCCAAACAGGGCATTAACACTGGCATACCACGCTTGATGCGCTGCGACATGGGTAAACTGATACGGCCCGGCAACATCACCCGCGGCATAGATATTGGGCATCAAGGTCTGCAAGTACTCATTGGTATCCACCGTCCTGTCAGTGGTGATTCCCAATTCTTCCAAACCAAACCCGGTCAATCTGGCACTGCGGCCAACCGCACAGATCAACAGGTCGTAGGCGACTGCCGACTCGCCCTCCGCATCGCCGTGCTGGACAATCAAACACTTTTCGCCATCGCGCATTTCACAACGCACGGCGCGGGTATGACACCGCACATCAACCCCGTCGCGGCGCAGTTGCTCGGTAACAAAATCGGCAACATCCTCGTCCTCTTTCAGCAGCAGCCGCGGCAGCATCTCGACCTGGCTTACGGCGCTGCCCAATCGAGCAAAACACTGGCTTAGCTCGCAGCCAATAGGCCCGCCGCCAAGCACGACCACTCGCTGGGGTAGCCGCTCACAGCGCTCCAAGTGATCCCACAGCGTATCGCTGGTAACAAAACCGAGCTCGGCCATGCCCGGCAGCGGCGGCACAGTTGGCGACGCTCCGGCCGCGATGACAATTGACCGCGTTGTTAACCGCCGGCTGCCTCCGTCACGATCACGAATTTCCACCGTCCAGGGATCGACAATCGTGGCGTAGCCCTGAATCACATCAACGCCCAGCTCGGTGTAGCGCTCCACACTGTCGTGGGGGGCAATGGCTGCAATCACGTCTCGTACGCGGGCGATCAAACGCGGGAGATTTAACGCTGGTTTGTGTTCCTCAAAACCATATTCCTCAGCGCGGCGGGCAGTAGCCGCCACCTTGGCCGACTTTATAAGCGCCTTACTCGGCACACAGCCGGTGTTCAGACAGTCCCCGCCCATCTCGTTTGCTTCTATCAGGCTGACCTTCGCCTTGACCGCCGACGCGATATAGGAAGTCACCAGCCCGGCTGCACCGGCACCAATCACCACCAGATTTCGGTCAAAGGATGTTGGTCGCGACCACCCCCGGTACACACGCCGCGCCTTGACGAAAGCGATAATACGCTTGGCAATAAGCGGAAAAACTCCCAGCAAGGTGAAGGACAGCAACAGCGCGGGAGATAAAATACCGGAAAGGCTTTCCAGGCTGCCCAACTGAACACCCGCATTCACATAGACCGCGGTGCCGGGCAGCATCCCCAACTGGCTCACCCAGTAAAAGCGTCGCGCCGACATAGCCGTTAAGCCCATCAACAGGTTAATTAGGAAAAACGGAAAAATCGGCACCAGACGCAAGGTAAACAGGTAGAAACCGCCCTCTTTACTCACCCCTTCATCAATACGCTGAAGGCGCTGAGGAAATCGCCGCTTCAGGCTGTCGCGAAGCAGGTAGCGCGCGACGAGAAACGCCAGCGTCGCGCCAATCGTCGAGGCGAAAGACACTAACAGCAGCCCCTGGAAAAGGCCGAAAAACGCCCCGCCTGCCAGCGTCATCACCGCCGCGCCAGGCAGAGATAATGCCGTCACCAGTACATAACAGATGAAAAAAAGTGCAAAGAAACCTGCCGGATGAGCCGTTTGAAATGCCGCTACCTGAGACCTTGCCTGCTTGAGGCCATCCAGGCTCAAATAATCCCCGAGCCCGCTGCTTAGCAACAGCACACCGGCTCCAAGCAACAACAGTATTAGCAGTATTTTCTTTTTCATGACTCACCTAGGGCCTGTTTACACTCATTGGCGTTCGTCAAGCATTCGCTCGGCGCTCACCGTTATGACGCACCGAATGCGCTACCGTTACACTCATCGAACGAGCTATGCACGCATGGCACACAATCGAAAAAGTGCGTATTATCCCCCGCTGCCTTCAACGGAGTATGTGGTACCAGCTGGCGGCAAACGAGAGATGGAACCCTCAATTAATAATAATGTTGAATAGACGCTAGCCATGATTCCACATATTCAAAACCTCTTGTTCAGGGTGATCGACCCCTGGATACCCCCCAGAGTGCCAGTCGGCAGCACCGAGCGATCGCTGTACCGTTTCCTGGCCAGTATTCTGGTTGGCACTTTCGCCTATCTCATTGTCTTGTTAACGGTAAATCAGACACTGCTGCCGCTAACGCAAGACGGTAAACGCCTCATCAATTATTTTTCTCTGGGTCTTACGTTTGGTATCACCATAGCACTGCTGACGCTACGTATTGCCGCAAAACGCCACCTGGCACTGCATATATTTATCACCACCCTCACTGGCGGCCTGGTCTATGTTGCGAGCATCACCGGTGGCTTGGGCTCACCCGCGGTGATCTGCTCGGTGATTATTCCCGCCCTCGCGACCCTTAGCATCGGTGCGAAGGCGGGCATTGGCTGGAGCCTTTGTGTTGGTTTAATTGGCTCGGGAATGTTCATTGCTGAACAACAGGGGCACAACTATCGCAACATCATCATCGACGCCAACCAAAGCCTGGCCGAATTTTCCTGCCTGGTGACCACCCATGCTTTTATCATTTTCATCGCCGTTTACTACGAGCTGAACAGCAGAAAACTGAGCAAGCAACTCCGTTTCGAGCAAAGCAAGTACTTCCACCTTGCCCACCATGACAGCCTGACCGGAATCGCCAACCGCCGCCACTTTATTGATGCCATCAATCGGGAAATTTCCCGGGCCAAGCGCAAGGGCGATCAATTCAGCGTTCTTTACTTCGACTTGAATAAATTCAAAGAGGCCAACGACAAACACGGCCACCACTTCGGCGATGAGATTTTGATCGCCTTTGCTAACCGGCTTCGTCAGGAAATCCGCGAAGACGACTTTGTTGCTCGACTGGGTGGTGATGAGTTTGCCTTGCTGCTGCGCTCGCTAGGGCGGGCAGAAGTTGTGGAGCAGCGTTTAGATGCCCTGATCCACAACCTGTCCACGCCGCTGCAACTCGGCGGCGTCGACTATCAGGTAAGTGCCAGTGTCGGCTACGCCATTTACCCTCAACACGGCAGCAATGACGAGGAACTACTGAAGGTCGCAGACCAAAACATGTACCGGGTGAAGCGCGGCGAGCGCGACAATGTTGCCGCGCCCCAATCGGTGTAGCGCATCGCGTCGCTGGCGCAAGGACTGTTAGCGGTTTAAGGCCCGCAACATCCACGCGGTTTTCTCGTGAATGCGCATGCGGTCTCCAACTAAGGCAACGGTAGATTCGTCGTCGGCCTCAGCGGCCGTGTTGAGCACCTCTCGGCAGGTTTTTACCACTTGCTCATGGCCGCGAGTCAGAATGTCGACCATGTCCTCGGCGCTGGGCACGCCATCCACTTCTTGCACTTTGCTCAATGACGCAAAGGCTTTGTAGGTGCCTGGCGCGGCAACATCCAGGGTGCGAATGCGCTCTGCAATATCGTCCACGGCGGTAGCGAGCTCGGTGTAATGCTCTTCAAACATCAAATGCAGGTCGCGAAAACGCGGCCCGGTAACGTTCCAATGGAAATTGTGCGTTTGCAGGTAGAGGGTGTAGGAATCTGCCAACAGGCGGCTCAGGCCGTCGGCGATCTGCTGTCGATTTGCTTCGTTAATACCGATATCTATCTTTTGCATAATGACTCCTATTGTCGTTTTTGACTCCGTATCACGCCGCCTGCAAGGCGACGTTTTTTTCCTACGCGAGATCGACCTCAGCCGATTGTTTCGCTGTCAGTATCGACAGTTCTCAGCTTACGCATTCACACCTGATAGG
This sequence comes from uncultured Spongiibacter sp., assembly GCF_964011655.1. NCBI lineage: Bacteria > Pseudomonadati > Pseudomonadota > Gammaproteobacteria > Cellvibrionales > Spongiibacteraceae > Spongiibacter > uncultured Spongiibacter sp. The sequence goes on from NZ_CAXGPO010000018.1 coordinate 16,491, forward strand.
AATATTCGTTTATATCAATGGAAGTCATTGCCAAAAACAATCGCGACTACCGAAAACGCACCCGCCGCTTTATGATGACAACACTATCTTTTTACTGAGCTTATTTATGCTGCGCCCGAACCTTGGACTCTCCGGACTTTTTTTATCGCTCACACTGCTGGGCGCGTGTTCCACCCCACCCGTACAAAGCGACGCATCACGCGAAGGTTTCATCCACTGCGAGTCACCGCGATCGGAAATATGTACTCGCGAGTATCGACCGGTGTGCGGCCACCTCGACAGCCAAATTCAGTGCGTTACTCAGCCCTGTGCGGCGCCCACCCACAAAACCTATGGCAATGCCTGCAGCGCCTGCGCCGACGAGTCTGTCGTGGGCTATGAGTTTGGCAGTTGTGAGTCGTTTGGAAAGGGACGCCTATAAGGACGCCAGTAAGGACGCCAGCGAAGACATATCAAAGCACTGTTGGCCCGCGGCCAAGAGCATCCCCGCCCCCCCTAAACAAGGGCAAGGACCAGGCCATAAGCAAGGCAGCACCGCAGGAGCAAAAAAAACGGGGCCGAAGCCCCGTTTGGTGTAACGCAATGGCTATGCCTTAGCGTTCGACAATCGCCGTTACACCCTGGCCACCGGCGGCACAGATCGAAATAAGGCCTCGACCGCTGCCTTTCTCTTCCAGCATTTTCGCCAGCGTCGCGACAATACGACCACCCGTCGCCGCGAAGGGGTGGCCAGCAGCCAAAGAGCTACCATTCACATTGAGCTTGCTGCGATCAATGCTGCCCAACGCCCGATCCAGACCCAAGCGCTGTTTGCAGAATTCTTCGTCTTCCCAGGCCTTCAGTGTAGCCAGTACCTGGGCGGCAAAAGCCTCGTGAATTTCATAAAAATCGAAGTCTTGCAGCGTTAAACCAGCGCGAGCGAGCATGCGCGGAACAGCATAAGCTGGTGCCAGCAACAGGCCTTCTTTTTCGCTACCCACATCTTTGCCAAAGAAGTCGACCGCTGCCGTTTCCACAAAGCTCAGGTAGGCCTTGATCGGCAGCCCCTGCTCTTTTGCCCACTCTTCACTTGCCAACAATACCGCCGATGCGCCGTCGGTGAGTGTTGAAGAGTTGCCCGCGGTCAACGTACCCTGGCCGCTCTCTTTGTCAAAGGCAGGCTTCAGGGTCGACAGTTTCTCGATGGTAGTATCTGCGCGCAAAATATTGTCGCGACCCACCCCATTGAAAGGTGTGATTAAGTCCTCAAACAAGCCGCGCTCATAGGCAGCAGCAAGATTTTTATGGCTGTTGTATGCCAATTCGTCCTGCTCCTGGCGAGGGATGCCCCACTCTTTCGCAGTCACTTCGGTGTGCTCACCCATCGACATGCCAGTACGCGGCTCTGAGTTGACAGGGATCTGTACACCCAGATCTTTGCCTCGCAGCTGCAGGAAGGGCTTAACGCGCTCACCCAGGCTGCGCGCCTTGTTCACTTGCAACAGAATTTTGCGCAGACCCTCGCTCACGCCAATAGGAGCATCAGAGGTGGTATCCACACCACCGGCGATCGCTGCATCGATCTGCCCGAGAGCAATCTTATTGGCCACCAAGTTCAGCGCTTGTAAGCCAGTACCACAGGCCTGCTGTACATCGAAGCAAGGCGTTGCGGGGTCGAGGGAAGTACTCAGTACCGATTCGCGAGTAAGGTTGAAGTCACGGCTGTGCTTCATTACCGCACCAGCGGCAACTTCGCCAAGGCGCTGACCTTGGAGCTGGTAGCGCTGAACCAAGCCCTCAATCGCTGCGGTTAGCATGTCTTGGTTGCTAGCACCGAAATAAGCGGTATTAGAGCGGCAAAAAGGGATGCGGTTGCCGCCGATAATAGCGACGCGCTTGATGGTTTGAGCCATGACAGGTCCTCAGGTGTTTTGTCAGGTGGCGCAGTGTAACAAGCCGCAGCAAGGCCACATTGGCTGAGGCGACACGGCAGCAGCGGCGGCGATGTCAATTCACCACCGGCGGTCTGCGCGTAGAATTGCCGCCCATAACACAGGGCACACCCTCATTCAGGAGTCATTTTATGTCTGATCGTATCGAGAACTTTATTAATTCCAACGCAGGTAAAAAGGTACTTGGCGCACTGGGCGTCAACGCTCCTCGTGAACTCGCCCGCTACACCCCCTCCCAGCGCAGCTTTTTTAAAGGGCGCCTACTGCTCGGCGCTGGCGATAACGCTGCCTTACTGGCACAGGTATCAAAAATTCTCGCCGAGAGCGACGCAGAGGTATTCGGCGACGACAATGCCCGTCTGCAATGTACTGCCCTGACACAAGACAATGGTAGCGATGCCCCCTTCGCCGCACTGGTATTCGATGCGACCGGCATGCGCGACTCACTGGAGCTGGTTGCAGCCTACCGCTTCTTCAACGCCAACATTCGCAAGCTTGCTCCCGGCGGCCGCATCGTTATTCTGGGCCGTCCGCACATGGGCGCCGATAACGCCGAACAGGCAGCCACCCAGCGTGCACTGGAAGGCTTGAGCCGCTCACTGGCAAAAGAAGTGGGTGCGCGCGGCAGCACTGCACAACTGATTACCGTTGCCAACGGCGCCGAGGGAGACTTCGGCAGCAGCCTGCGCTTTGTCTTGTCGCCGAAATCGGCCTATGTCACTGGCCAGGTCATTGCCGTTAACGCCGTCGAGCAATCGGGTAATGTCGATTGGCACAAACCTCTGGCGGGCAAAACCGCTCTGGTGACCGGCGCTTCTCGCGGCATTGGTGAAGCGATTGCCGACACGCTGGCGCGCGATGGCGCCACCGTTATCGGTGTCGATGTTGCGCCAATGGAAGACGACCTTGTGAAAGTGATGACCCGCCTGGGTGGTCAGCCCCTGATCGCAGACATCACCGCTGAAGACGCTCCCGCCAAGATTGCCAGCGCCGCTAAACAGGCAGGTGGTATCGATCTTATCGTCCACAACGCCGGTGTTACTCGCGACAAAACCATTGCCAATATGACCGAGCAGCAATGGCAAATGACGCTGGATATCAACTTGGCCGCAGCACAGCGCATTACGCGTGAACTACTGGACCAGGGCCTTATCCGCAATGGCGGCAGCATCGTTGGCGTGTCGTCAATGAACGGTATTGGCGGTCAGCGCGGGCAAACCAACTACGCCGCATCCAAAGCGGGTGTCATTGGTTACGTTGACTTTATGAAGAATGACGAGCAGCTACGCGCTCACAATATTACGGTCAACGCCGTTGCCCCCGGCTTTATTGAAACCGCAATGACCGCGGCGATTCCGCTATTCACCCGGATGTTCGGCCGACGCCTGAACTCGCTGTCCCAGGGCGGGCTGCCAGTAGACGTTGCCGAGGCGATCGCCTTCTTCGCCAACCCTCTCTCTCGCGGAGTGAGTGGCAATACACTGCGTGTATGCGGCCAGTCCTGGTTCGGCGCCTAAGACGGCTTCAGTGGGCGGGGCATTACGCGCCGCCTACTGTTGTTTCTGTTGGCGATACTCTATTGGCGTTAGGCCGGTCCAACGTTTAAATGCCCGATAAAAGGTACTGGGCTCGGAAAACCCCGTCAGATACACCACGTCAGCAATGCTTTCATCGGTGCGCGACAACAAGCGCTTAGCGAGTATGCAGCGATAATCTGCCAACACCTGGTTAAAACTGGTGCCCGCCTCCGTCAAACGCGAGCGCAGCACTCGCTCATTCATCCCCAGGCGTTCTGCCACACTTTCCAAGCTGGGCTGACCCAGCTCAAGCATTTCCGCAATCACTTGCTTAACATCGCCCACAACGTCCTGACGTGAGAGCCGTTCAAGCTGTTTGCTGGCGACTTTTTCATGGAGTTTCAGCAAATCCGGCTCGGCATGGCTAGATGGTGTTGCCAGAATATCAGCGGCAAATACCAAGCTCTGCTCTTTGGCATCGAAATGTACCGGGCAATTGAAGTGCTTTTCATACTCGGCAACATCCCCCTGCAGCGGGTGGCCAAGGTTTATCTCTCGGGTTTGAAACGCGCCGTCGGTCAGCGCTTCAAAGTAGCGCTGCATAAAACGCACAAAGCACTCATCGCGGTGGCGCAGCTCTGCCTCACTGTCGCCAATAAAATCCAGTACCACGCGCGCTTCATCGCCTTCCACGTGCAGCTTAAACTGCATGGCATCGGTCACTAAGCGCTGATAATTTTCCGCCCGGCGCAAACCATCGCCAAAGCTGGGGCTACTCAGAAATAGGTATTCCAGTACCTGACCACGGTATACCGGTACATGGTTGGCCAGATGCAAGCCAATGCTTTTGTCGCCGCTGACTTCTTCTAACACGCGCCAAAATTGCACCTGCGCGGCGTGGGGGAAACGCGCGCTGCGATCTTTCAACAACTTGGGAGAAATTTTGCACTCGCTGACGATCCGCTCAACATCCAACCCCAGCTCTTGAATGGCCGGGTAAGCCAGCTGGATCAGGAAGCTGGAATCACTCAGTTCTGAAAAACCTTTTTCCGTGGAATCGCTCATTACACTCGCTATCTATGGCTGTTCTAGACGCTGACTTCATGGCTGGGATTGGCCGGAGCGCAGAATCAATTCTGCCTCATCAGCAAATAATTTACTGCTCAGCATTGATTATACTGTGAAGCTGCACCGAATAAGGAGTAAGAGTAGCATGAGCGTCGCTCAGGAACTAAAAATCAAACGTCTACCGGCCCTCGCCCCCCTCCTCGCCAGAGCGGCATTACCCAAGCGCCAAAGCAAAGCGCTTAACTTCCCTGAGCGCAGCATTGAGCTGGCGCCAGTGCGTTACAGCCAACGACAGCTCAAACGCTATGCCAAATCCTGCGGCTTTAGCCTGAACGGCAACACCCTGCCCGCGAGTTTCTTGCATATTATGGCCTTCCGGCTGCAAATGCAGCTAATGATACAGCGCGACTTTCCCGTTGCGGCAATGGGCTGTGTGCACCTGAACAATGAAATCATTCAGCACCGCGCTATTAACAGCAGCGAAACACTGCGTATGGTGTGCCGCCTGAGTGACCATGAACTCACCGCCAGAGGGGTTGAGTTTACATTTGAATGTCTCGTGTACGCTGGCGATGAGTGTGTCGGGGAAGCCCGCAGCCAGTACCTGTGGCTACGCAAGACCGGGATCGCCAAACCCGCCAAGAGCAAGCCGCGCGAAGCCCGGCGCTATGCGAACCAAGAGGCCATGCACATCCCTAACAGCACGGCTCGTCATTACGCCCTTGCCTCGGGCGACTTCAACCCCATTCACTTACACGATCTCAGTGCCAAGGTGCTGGGCTTTAAGAAAATGGTGGTACACGGCATGTGGAGTAAGGCCGCGTGCATGGCGAAGCTCATCGATGGCGGCGACGCCCTGCGCTGTCGCGTGGAATTTAAGACCCCCGTGTTTCTACCATCGAAGGCCGAACTTCACTACGAAAAAGGCCCCGACAACACAGTATTTGAACTGCGTGACGCCGCTAGCGGCAAGCCACACCTGATCGGGGAATTGTCACCGATCAGCGCTTAGGCAAGCAGTAACTCTGGCGCCAGCTGCTCTACCATTTCTCGCAGCCCCTGGCGCCAGTCTTTTTTAGTCGGCCCGATTAATGCGTGCATTTTTTCGGTGTCGATTTGCAAGCTACCAAAGGCTTGTGGGTTGTCTCGAAAGCGCGGCTGCAAGCCACAGAGCTCGCCCAAGTATTCACACCACTGCTCAATACTCACCGCTTCAGAGCCGCCGAAATTTACCGTGCACACCTCTGTGCTGGCCGCCGCCAGCAGGTAGGGCAACTTCTCGATATAGTCACTGCTGTGCAACAAGTTATAGAAGTTCGGCGCCTCCGGGTGGACGTCAATCTCCATGCCCTCTTTCATCATCAGCAGGTGGAAAAACGGCCAACCACCATTGTTGCCATAGGGGACACTCAAGCGGGCAATCGTCGTTGGAATACCGTATTGGCGAGCGGCGAAGCGACAGACCGACTCAGCAGCAATCTTCGACAAACTGTAGGTCGGGAACATTGCCCGGTGATTATCGCCCAGCGGCGCACTCTCTTCGCGCGGCTCCTGACCGGCGTATTCATAGACGGCCGTCGATGAGAAATGCAGCACGGCTTTGGCACTGCGGCAATGCGCCATCAAATTCCCGATGCCTTCGGCGTTTGCTCTCAGGTCGTAGTCAAAGTCACCGCTTTTGACCACCGCCAGGTTGATCACGTAGTCCACATCACTGGGGCAGGCCTGCAAACTGCGGTGATCAGCAAGGTCTCCTTTGACAGTGTTGACGCCCATTGCCTCGAGCTGCTGACGCTGCTTCTCGTCAGAAAAACGCGCCACCGCGGTCAGCTCACACTGCGCAGCAAGCGCTTCGACAATGGGCGCGGCCACTTGGCCACCGGGGCCAGCAAGAAGGATTCGACTACCGGAAATATCAACAGGAGAAAGGGTCATAGCTGCCTCATTATTCATCTTTGAGGCGAGTGTAGCGTGGGAGGGATCTTCAGCCACCCTCCAAACGGGTGGCTGAAAGCAGGCCTTACAAGTAGCTTTGTAGCTGACGCAACCAGTCTTGCAATGACTTCATGTTATCCGGGCCCAAACGCCACAGCCACTTACTGAGCGGGTCGGCATTTTCCAGAACCGGGTCAGCGTATTCATAGAACACTTTTGGACGGCGCAATTCCGCATCGGCGGGAATCGGCTCAACGATCAGCAAGTGCTCAATCGTGGTGCGCAGCTGATTATCAAAGGACTGCGGATTACCTAATTCATTGTAGCTCGACTCCAGGAAGGGCGACCATTTTTTATAGTAAATCGCGACTTTTTTCGGATCTAAGGCGGTAACCGCATTTACCAGCGGTTCCCAGCGGCGGAAGTTACCGGGGTCGTTTGCCATGCCCTTTTCAGTCTTAATGACCAAAAAGGCCTCTTTGTCGTAACTGATCGGCAGGTGTTTGTTTGGCAGGCGAAAACGCGCCATTTGATCAACCAAAGCGACCCACTTACGAATTTGATGCTGTGGTTGCAGCCACTGCCCCAATGACGGAGACAGTTCCGTTGCCGCGTCTCGCACCTGGTCATCACTGCCATCTATTTCTCGCGGAGGCGCCGGCGCCTTGGCAGCCTGCTCTTGATAGTCTTGCTCCTGCTCGACCGCCAGCGTTTCTTTTATCGCAGATGTTTTCGGCGGCATAGAGGCCTGCAAATCCTCCGAGCTGGTCTCAGGCTCGTTGAATTCACTGTTTGCCGAGCGCTCGACCACAAACCAGACGAAGGCGCCAACAGCAGCAATGATCACGATCGCAGACAGGGATTTCCAGTTCATTTACGCTTCCTGTTATGTTTTTTGATTGTGCAAGAAATAACGTTGTCGCAGCGACAGCCCAATGACGCTGCAACGTGACATTTGCCCATGGTATCCCCGCGGACTATGCGCGGCAACTGTGGGGAAGAATATTCGAGGGAAAATAATGCGCCAGCACCCATCGTAACCGCCGACGGGTGCCAGTTAAGAATGGAAGGCCTACAGGTCGAGGTCGTCTAGCAGTTCCAGCTCCTCCATTAGCCTTTTACGTTCGAGCCGCTCTTCAATACGTCGGCGAATACTGTTGTCTCGCCCCCCCATATCAGGGCCGTCGTCGTAGTTTGCACCACCATCGTCAAAGAAGTTGTCATCGAAGTCGTCAACACTCTCTGACACTGCCATTTCTCTAGCCATATCAAGCTCACTCCAGCACGATTAAATACGGAAGCAACCATCGGCAATTAGCACGGTTGTTCAGCTGACTATTTATGCTGAGATCGGCAGTCTGTCAATGAAAATTTACCCCTACTTTGGTCTCGGTTTATATCAGCCAAGCGCAGAGCAGGCATAGCCTACAGGCGATTAAGGCCATTCAGCGCCGCGGTGCGATAAGCCTCGGCCATAGTGGGGTAGTTAAAGGTGGTTCCCAGGAAGTAACGCAGACTGTTTCCACCATTCTTCTGTTTCATTATTGCCTGGCCGATATGAATAATTTCCGCGGCTTCGGCACCGAAACAGTGAATCCCGAGAATCTCCAGGGTTTCTACATTAAACAGCAGCTTCAGCATGCCAACGGTTTCCCCGCTGATCTGCCCCCGGGCGGTGTCTTTAAAAAATGCCCGGCCCACTTCGTAGGGTACGCGTTGCTCGGTGAGCTCGCGCTCATTCAGGCCCACTGAACTAATTTCCGGCAGGGTGTATATCCCTGTGGGTACGTCGTCGACAAACCGGCACTGCTCCTTACCGCGCGCCGACGCCGATGCCGCCCGCCCCTGGTCGTAGGCAGCGCTGGCCAAGCTCGGCCAGCCGATCACATCGCCGGCGGCGTAGATATTCTCGACATTCGTCTGGTAGTGCTCGTCCACGTTTAACTGGCCGCGATGATCCGGCGTGATGCCCACGGTCTCTAGCCCCAGGCGGTCGGTATTACCGCTGCGCCCGTTACACCACAGCAGGGCATCGGCGTGAAGGCGCTTGCCACTTTCCATTTTTAGAACGACTTCCTTATCACTGGCCTCTACCTCGCTATAGACCTCGCGGTGGCGAATCATCACGCCGAGGTGGCGCAAGTGATAACTCAGTGCATCGGAGATTTCGTCGTCGAGGAATTCCAACAAGCGGTCACGGGTATTGACCAGTTCCACCTTGATCCCGATACCAGAGAAGATTGAGGCGTACTCGCAACCAATCACACCAGCGCCGTAAACAATAATTTTACGGGGCGTATTGGTCATCGCCAGGATACTGTCACTGTCGTATACACGCGGGTGACTGAAGTCGATATTCGCGGGCCGGTAGGGGCGCGAGCCGGTTGCAATCACAATGTTCTCGGCGCTGTAGTGCTCTTGTTTGCCGTCTTCACCTTCCACAGCCAATGTATGCGCGTCGACGAAACTCGCCCTGCCGGGAATCACACGAATATTATTGCGATAGTAAAAGCGGCTGCGCATGGCCACTTGGCGGGCGATCACCTCGTTAGCGTGGCTGAGTAAACGCGGATACGTGAGCGTTCGCGGGTCGCCAATTTCCCGGAAAATGGGCATGCGATTAAAGCGGATCGCCTGTCGCACCATATGACGCAGGGCCTTGGAAGGAATGGTTCCCTGGTGGGTGCAAGCCCCCCCAACCTGTGACTGCTCCTCGATAACAGCAGCACTTTGACCATGTTTGACCGCGTTCAATGCCGCGCTTTCGCCGGCAGGCCCGCTGCCAATTACCAGTACATCAAAATCATAGTTGGCCAATTTACCCTTCCTTATCGCCGCTGCGCGGGGCGTTAACCACTTAGAGCTATTCAGGCAGTATACTACCGCCATCGCAAGAGAAAGGGGATTCGACCTTGGTCTGTCCCCAAGCCCAAGAGACCAAGCCGTGCCCACAAGCTCCCACCAACGAGAACACTATGGCCTGCGCTATATGATGGCGAGCGCGCCAGCAATGCGCCGCCTCAAGCGCGGCAACAACAGCCGCTTGCACGGCAGCAAAAATTGGGGCGCGGCATTCTTATTGATGGAATACCTGAGCCAGCACCCTCTCCCGCCCAATCGCTCCGTACTCGATGTCGGCTGTGGCTGGGGGCTGGCGGGACTGTATTGCCGCAAACGCTTTCATTCAGCGGTGACTGCCAGCGACGCTGACCCAGCGGTATTCCCCTATCTTCAGGCGCAGGCCGACATTAACGACCTCACTATCGACACCGAGGTCTGGCGCTTTGCCGACGTTCCAGGCGACGCGCTTGCGGCGGCCGATACCCTGATCGCCAGCGATATTTGCTTTTGGGACGATATGGCTGAAGAGGTTTACCAGCTTATCGCCCGCGCTGTTGAAGCCGGTTGCGGCAGAATTCTCATTGCCGACCCCGGTCGGCCACCCTTTTTAGCGGTAGCAGAGGCCTGCATTGAGGACTTCTATGCCGAGCTTGTGCCCGTCAAAGCCCATACGTCACGGCCACACCGCGGCTATGTGCTGCGTATCGAGAACGCCTGAACTGTCTCAATACTGCAATATTGCTGTCACGTAACTGAAAGCTGTCAGGGGTAGTGTTTGATTCGAGAGGATTAAACTATGCGCTTGATACAGACAATAAATCAGTTCGATGTGCGGATGTTTCTCGCTTGCGTTAACACTCGCCACCAACAGCAACTCTGCCGGCTCGCCTTTGCCATATCAAAGAGTGGCGATGGCTATACGCAGTTCTTCCTGCCACTCGCCCTCTATGCACTGGGCGTGCACAGCAGCGAGATATTTGTTGCTAGCGTAGCAACCGGATTCGCGGTGTGGCTCCCGCTCTACTGGGTGTTGAAAAATACCTGTCGCCGCAAACGGCCTCCCGCGGCAATCCCGCAATTCAATGCCGCCATCATTGCCTCGGACGAGTTTAGTTTTCCATCAGGGCATACCGCCGCCGCCTTTCTACTCGCGACCTTAGCCGTACTGTGCTTTGGCGCCGCCGCATCAGTACTCTTCCTTTGGGCGGTAGCCGTGGGCGCCTCGCGAGTGGTACTGGGCGTGCACTTCCCAACTGACACCTTTGCCGGCGCTGGCCTTGGCATTGCCCTCGCGCACGTTGCCCATAGTCTGGTGATCGGTTGATCTTAGCAACCAAAGAGACACGCGCTTTACCATGAAACTACTCTATGGGGTCCAGGGCACTGGCAACGGACACATCTCCCGCGCTCGCATGATGGCGAAGCACTTCGCCGCTCGCAACATCGATGTGCAATATCTGTTTAGCGGTCGCTCACCAGAACAGTACTTCGACATGGACGTATTCGGTGACTTTCAGCTGCGCCACGGCCTCACTTTTGCAACGCGGGATGGCCGGATAAGCACCCTGCAAACCCTGCGAGAATCGCGGCCGCTGCAATTTATAAAAGATGTGCGCTCGCTCGATCTCAGTGACTACGATCTTGTGATTACCGACTTCGAACCCGTTACCGCCTGGGCCGGCCGACTACAAGGGAAAACCGTCATCGGCGTCGGCCACCAGTATGCATTTGGCCACCCCGGTGTACCCGAGGACGGCGTAGATTTGCGCAATCGCTTGATCATGAAACTGTTCGCTCCCGTTAAAGTGGGGCTCGGCCTGCACTGGCATCACTTTGGCGGCCCAATTGTGCCGCCAATTATTAACCCCGACGAGAAACGTTTAGCACCGGCGTCGCACACCCTCGTTTATCTTCCCTTCGAGGATCAGCAGCGCGTCACCGCGTTGCTACAAAGTTTCGACGACCACCATTTCATCCAATATGCACCGACGCTCTCTGACGCCGACCACGGCAACGTTTCACACCGAAAAACCAACCTGCACGGGTTTAAGCACGATCTGTGTAGTGCCCGAGGCGTGATCTGCAACGCCGGCTTTGAGCTGGTTAGCGAATGCTTGCACATGGGCATTCCGGTATTGGCCAAGCCCGTTGCCGGCCAGTCAGAGCAACTGGGTAACGCGGCGTCACTGCGTCAACTCAAACTTGCCGACACCATGGCCGACATTGATCGCGAGCACATCGCGAGCTGGCTGCGACAGCCTCAGTCCAGTGCCGCGCAAAACTACCCCGACGTCGCCGGCGCAATTTGCGAGTGGTTGCTTTCCGGGCAATGGCACAATCGCCAGGCTCTCGTGGATGCCCTTTGGCAGGACGAGCAAAACCACGCCCTGACCGCCGACCCGTCCCTTTGAGTAACGACAGCCAGCCATCCGACAGACATTTTGTCGGGCCGCCGCCGCTCAATTTCCATGAATTAATGGACGACTGCCGCGGCCCCCTGCACCGGCGCCTGTCTGAGCTGCTGGCGGTTGAGCAGCTCTGCCGCCAAGCCGGACCACTGCTAAAAAGCCGCTGCGAAGCAGTAATTGATGTTGATAATTTTCGGCTGCCCATCGTCTCGCTAACCCTGGGGGATCCACAACGCGCCAGGAGTTGCTTGCTGCTGACCGGAGGTGTGCACGGCGTAGAGCGTATCGGCAGCCAGGTATTGATTGCCTGGTTGGAGTCAGCACTGGAACGCTGCCGCTGGGACACTCACTGGCGGCAGCAATTTGATGAAGACATCGCCATCATCGCCGTACCTATCGTCAACCCCGCGGGTATGCTGCGCGACGCACGCTGCAACGCTAACGCCGTTGATCTCAACCGCCATGCGCCGATAGATGCCGAAGACCGGGTTCCTTTTCTTGTTGGCGGGCAAAGGCTGTCGCGCCATTTGCCGTGGTACCGCGGGCGCTGGGAGAAACAGGTAGAGCCGGAGTTTCAGGTACTGAGCGATATCATCGACCGGCACAGCCGGGGCAGCGACCGGATGATGATGGCGATAGACTTTCACTCAGGCTTCGGCTTTCGCGACCACATTTGGATTCCTCACGCCTACCGCAAACAGCCCATCGATGATATCGGCAGCTATATGTCGCTGAAGCTGCTGTGGGAGCGCAACTTTCCCCACCACAACTATGTATTCGGCCCGCAGGCGATGCACTACCTCAGCCATGGCGACATGTGGGACTACTTTTATCTGCGTTGCCGCGATCGCGGCTGCCGCCTGCTGCCACTCACCCTGGAAATGGGCAGTTGGCTGTGGGTGAAAAAACATCCCCGCCAGCTGTTTAGCTTCGCCGGTTTATTTAACCCGACCGTGCCACACCGCCATGCACGCGTTTTACGGGGGCACTTATTGTTGATCGACTTCCTGCTGGCCGCCTGCCGAAATAGCGCAGAGTGGCTGACCCACGGCGAACAAGACCGGCAGATGCAGCAAATCGCGCAAACCCTTTGGTATCAGCACCTCAATGACTGAATCATCGCCAAAACACTGGCTCTTTTTGCGAGGCCTGGCCAGAGAGACCGGCCACTGGCAACCGTTTATCGAACAGTGTCAGAACACCCTGGCCTGGCAGTGCCATAGTCTGGATCTGCCCGGCTTTGGCACGGAGCACAGCGGCGTATCGCCGCTGTCGATCCGACAAATCCGCCAGAACCTGCAATCCCGGCTCACTCTGCCCGAAGGCGAAGCCATCGGCATTGTTGCGCTGTCACTTGGCGGCATGGTTGCCCTGGACTGGTTAGCCCACGACCCACAGCGTGTGCACCGTGCCATAATCATCAATTCCAGTAGCGCAAATTGCCCGCTCTGGTGGCGCATTCAGCCACGCGCCCTGCCACTGCTTGTACGCGGTGTTTTTGCGCCGTCGATCGACAGTCAGGAGCGCTGGGCGCTGCGCATGGTGAGCAACCAACACAGCGAGGATGCGTCGGTATTGAATCGGCACAAACAATTGCGCGCGCAGCACCCCGCCCAAAAAAGTAATGTACTGCGACAGCTCTGGGCCGCCTCGCGCTTTCGCGCACCCGCAAAACTGGCCCCGCATCAACGCCTGCACCTGCTTGCCAGCCACGGCGATCGCATGGTGTCGTGGCGCTGCAGCAACGCACTGGCTGAGCGTTTTAACTGTTCGCTGGATGTTCACCCCAACGCCGGACACGACCTTCCCCTAGATGCCCCGGACTGGGTAATTCAGCAGTTTGCCGCGCAGCGATAATCCACAGAGTTAAAAAAACCGCGCAAGCCTGTTTGGCCTGCGCGGTCTTCGCCATTACCTTGCTGTTTTTAACGCGCTCAGTAGCCCAAGTAGCGCTTGCGGCGTGCGGGTTTCATTTTCTCTATGTCGACGAGTACCAGGCCATCAATGCAGTCGGCAAAATCCGGGTCCACATTAAAATCGGCAAAGCTCACGCCACCCGGCTCACATAGCTCTGTATATTGCTTGTAGAGGGTGGGCACCGAACACCCCTGCTGGGCCAGTGATGCCTTGAGCTGCACAAATTCTTCCTTGTAGTCCTTGCCGTAACTCACCGATGTGTTTAGCTCACTGCGATACGGCATCTTGGCGCTCGCCCACCGCCGCTCATCGGCAAAGTGGCTGCGATAAAAATGCAATAGTTCATCTTTTGCGGCCTTCGGCAACTCGTCACTCAAACTGACCGGGCCAAACAGATAACGCAGCTCGGGGTACTTTGCCAAATACTGCCCCACGCCCTGCCAGAGATAATCCAGCGCATTGCGGCCCCAATACTTCGGCTGAACGAAGGAGCGTCCTAGCTCGACACCCCGGGCAAAAATCTCACTGGCGGCGTCCGCGTTGTAGTCAAACAGGGTTTGGCTGTAGAGGGTTTGCTCGTCGGTTAAAGTGGCAACCTGTTTCAGCCGATACGCGCCGACCAATTCCAGCTGCTCTTCATCCCACAATACAATGTGATCGTAGTAAGCATCGTAACTATCGACATCGCGTCGGTGCCCAGTACCTTCGCCAACGGCACGAAAACTCACTTCACGCAGGCGGCCGATCTCGCGCATGATGGTGCAATCACCACTGTACTGATAGCGGTATATCTCCATGCCGTCTCGGCTGCTCCCCAGGCGCTCACAGCTTCGTATCGCCTTGCGCAGTTCCTGACGGTCCTCGGGGTGTGCCACCGGTTGCGCGTGAGGCATAAAACACGGCTCGCCCCGGCGTTTGCGCTTTCCCAGTTTGTATAAATGCTTTTTAAATAAATGGACTTTTGCCGGGGTAGTAAGCGGCAGTTGCTGGTATACCGAGGGCTCGACTGCCGCCCCAATGCTTACTCTCACTGTGCGGTTATTCTGCTTGAACATTTCGCGAATCAACCACAGTGTAGAAAGCGGCTTGGCAAGCAGAGACAGGGCGTAGAAAAATACCGAGTTGCGAGCGCTAATATGCACCGGCAGAATCGGCGCTTCGGCACGCTCGGCAAACTTTAAAAAACCGTTGCGCCAGCGGCCATCGCGAATGCCGGTGGGGCTAAAACGCGAGACCTCTCCAGCGGGGAAAATGATCACGGCTCCCTCGCCTTCAATATGCTCATGAATCGCCTTGAGATTTTCCTTGCGATTGCGTTTGCCGCTCATATTATCCACGGGCAGCAACATTGAGCGCAGCGGTTTCAGGGCATACAGCAATTCATTGGCAACAACTTTAACGTCGCCGCGCACTTCCGATACCAGTTTCAACAGCGCGAGACCGTCAAGGCTGCCAATGGGGTGATTGGATATGATGACCACCCTGCCTGACACAGGGATACGCTCCTTATCCAGCGCACTAACGGCATAGCCAAAGTCGAAGTAATGCAGCACCTGCTCAACAAAGTCCATGCCCTGTAGGTGCGGGTAGTCCTTTTCAAACTGCTTAAACTCCGCCTCGTGAAACAGGTAGCGCAACAAGGTGGTGAGCGTGCGTTTTATATGGGGGTTGCCACTGGCAATACGCGGAAATCGCTCATTGATAACAGCATCAACGGAGATCATTTTTCATTACCTCTGGCTTAACTGGCGCGTCGCATTGGCAGCACATCTGCGCTTTTCGGTTCGCCGATCTTGTCGAGTGATTGCTGCGTTTCGGTCCACTGAAGCAGCTCAAGCTCGCCGTCATGGCTTTCCGACAGCAAAGTGCAATTCTCAATCCAGTCGCCGTCATTGCAGTACAGCAGGCCATCAATTTCCTTCAGCGCGGGCTGATGAATGTGGCCGCAGATAACGCCGTCCAGACCGCGCCTTTCCGCTTCCTTAACAGCGGCACGCTCGAAGACATCGATCACTTGGCGAGCATTGGGGATTCGTTGTTTGATATACGTGGCAAGCGACCAATAGTGGCGCCCAAAGCGGCGGCGGAAAAAATTGGCCCAGCGATTGAGGAACAACAGCAAATCGTAAGCGGCGTCGCCGATAAGGCTCTCCCACTTTCGCAGTTGCATATGCTCATCGAGAACATCACCGTGAAACATCAACAGACGCTTCCCCTTCACGGTGGTGTACACGGCCTCTTTGCGAATTTCGATCGGGCCGAAAATATTCCCGACGTAGTCCCGGAACGGTTCGTCGTGGTTGCCCGGTATATAGACAACACGTGTGCCAGCATTCGCTTTGTGGAACAGCGTGCGGAGCACTTCGTAGTGGCTGGGAGGCCAGTACAGGCTACGCTTCATGGCCCATAAATCGACAACATCACCAACCAAGTAAATCGTTTCACAGTCCACTCGGTTTAAGAAATCGAGCAGGTAATCTGCGCGACAATCTTTGAAGCCCAGGTGAATATCAGATAGCCATATGGTTTTGTAATGTGTCTGCGCTGTCACGCGTCGCGCTCCCGCTATGCATTTGTGGCAATGCTACGGCGCGTAAATGACAGCGTTCGGACAATTTAACGACAAAATTGTGACAAGTGAGAGCGCAATCTAGTTGGAACGAATCGCAGATGGGTAGTATTTTTTTAGCACAGCTTCAAGCTTTTCTTCATCGAGCGGCTTCAGAGTAAACTCGGATACTAGGCCTCTCTCCTCAGCTTTCGAGCGATCGTCAGGGTTCTGCGACGTCGTCAGCATCACAACGACCACGCCGGCCTTCTGCTTAGAAGGGAGGTTTTCATAAGCCTCCAGGAATTCCCAACCGTTCATCACCGGCATATTAATATCGAGCAAAATAAGCTCTGGCTGAGGATGTTTATCCACGCCACTGCGCAGATAATCCAGCGCCTGCGCACCGTCGCGGCACTCCACAACAGTCTCAGCGCAGCCGTAATTGTCGATCACAAGGCGGTGGATGAAATTGGTTGCCTGGCAGTCATCCACCAATAAGATCGTCTTAAGTTTTGCCATGCTGCTCTCCTAAGAGGGTAAAACAGAAGCAACTACCACCATCCCTTGCGCTGTCTATCCAGATATTGCCGCCATGCTGTTCTACAATTTTCTTGCACTGCGCCAAGCCGATTCCCGTTCCAGGGTAGTCTTCCCGCCCGTGCAAACGCTGGAAAATCAGAAACACACGCTCTCGATGGGCCTCGTCAATACCAATGCCGTTATCTTTCACACAAAATTGCCAGCCGTTTTCGCAGGCCTGGGCGCTTATCTCAACACAGGGAACCACATCGTCCTTAACGTACTTCAAGCCGTTGCCAATCAGGTTCTGAAACAGCATACGCAAGCTGGCGGCATGGCCAACAATCGTCGGCAATCCCCGGAAGCGGACGCTAGCACCGCGCTCGCGAATCTGTACGGCTAAATCGTCACAGACGTCAGCAACCAGCGAATGGCAATTCACTGGCTCCCAGGGAGCGTCTTGGCCCAGTCGGCTGTATTCAAGCAGGCCGTTAATCAGCAACTCCATCCGCGAGGCTGACTGGTTAATAAAAGCTAAAAATTGCTGCGATTGCTCATCAAAATTTTCAGCATTTTTTTGCTCAAACAAGCCGACAAAACTCTTAATCGTACGCAGTGGTTCCTGCAAATCATGAGACGCAATGTAGGCAAACTGTTCCAGCTCCTTATTTGCTCTGGCCACTCTTCCCAGGTTCTGTTCAAGCTCCGTTTGCACCGTTCTACGCTGGACAATTTCGTTTTCCAGAGCGCGCTGCTGGGCGGTGAGTTCGTCGAGAAGCGCGCTGAACTCGCGGGCCAAGGCCCCGACCTCTGCATAGGCATCCACCGGCAAATCTTCAGCGCGCGTCGCTCTGCCTTTTTGCTGAATAACCGCGCGCATATGCTGAAGTGGCGCAACAATTTTCTGCGCGAGGATCGTGGCCAATACAAGAAACACCAGCAAGGTGGTAACCACGAACACACTTTGTTTCTTTAGCAGCTCGCGACTAACGACCATGGCGTCCCGGTAGGGCAAGCTCACAACAACGGCTAGCTGCTGCCGCTTGCTACCCAGTTGATAGCCCAGTTTTTTGAGTGCAAAAAGGCGGCGCTGGTCGCCTACAGTTGTTTGCGTTTGCCAAACTTGACGATTTGGGTCGGCGAGAAACTGGTCCGCCTCAGGTAAATCATCAACAAGGGTGCTGCGCTCGCCGTATTCAAAGCGAAAGGTTTTGCTGCGATCTGGGTGAAGTATATAGTCGCCGCCGCTGCGAACAATAGAGTGGGCTAACTCGTCCTGGGCCGCCTCGCCGATACGCGAGAACATTTCTTCCAGGCGGTGATTCACAACAATCACGCCACGGCGCTGACCCTGGCTATCGTAGACCGGCGTCACCGCACGAATAACCGCGTGGGGCGGCTGCATTATTTGGCGGTTTTCACGATTTAAGCCGATGTCAGACAACCAAACGACATCCTCTGGCAAGGCCAGGCCTGCCTGGACATAATCCCGGTGAGCCTTATTCTGCAAATCGGCGTCTTCAACAACTCTGACCTGCCCACCGCTGCCATAGCGATCCACGCGCACCACTTCTTGGCCATTGGCGTCGATAAGCCGAATCTGCACGCTCATGGGTTTGGCGGCCAACATTTGCAAAAATGCTTGTTGAAGATGATCGCGCCAGTGCGCCGAGGCCGCCGATTTTGCGTCGACAGCCCGGCTTTCCATCAAACCGATAACAGCGGGCGCGTGGCGCAGAAAAGCGACATCGCGAAGCAATTCGCCGATATAGGCATCAAATTGCAAGCTCAACCGCTCCGCCTCTGCACGCAACTGCTGCTGCCGCTGTTCTAACAACTGCTGCTCTAACGTAGAAATGGTACTAAAAATCACCACCGCATTGCTGAGCACGACCGCAGCGAGCAATACCAGCAGGACGCGCCGAGCAATAGAGCTACCTTTGACGAGATTTAGGAATCGCTGCTTTTTCATCGAGCCTCTAAAAGCCGGCATGCAGAATCGCCCCCTCTCCCTGGAAGCCGTCGATACATACTAGTCTAGTCACCGTGGCCGCGACTTGCGTATTAACCCCTACTCACCCTCGGCAGCACTGGGCATAGTGGGGCGCCGAATAAGCTGCAGCATACTCTGCTGTACATCCGGCCCAAGGAGACTCACCCAACGCTGACTAAATACCGCCAGCCGCGGATTGCACCAAATACGCGGCTCTCCACCCTCTTCGTCCTGCGCCAGTAACTCTTGCGAAATCAGGGTATCCAGGTAAACCCTGAACAGGTTTTTATCGAAGTACTCCGGCGCCTCCCGGCCACTGACAATTGCCAGGCGCTGCGCCATGTCGATAATAGTCTTCTCGATATCGCTGCGCGGCGACGGCGTCTCACCTGGGGCGTGCACCAAGAGCAAGCTGGTCATGGTATAGCGCTCAAAGGTTTCCCGCAGAATCCGCCCCAGTCCGGTCAGCACGGCATAGGCTTCTGTGCCCACTTCAGGCCGCGATAACACGCCTTCATCACAGCGCTCTAACAAGCCAAGCGCAACGAGATTATCGATATGAGACTCAACGAGCGCCTCGCCCTCCTGCTCGTCAACGCGCAAAAATAACTCGCGCTTGAGGAAGGGCAGGAGTTGCGCGCAAGACTCTTTCAATTCGGCCTCATTCACGCGCTCACTGTGGCGGAAAAAGCGCGCGATCAAACTCGGTGTGGCCAAAACGTGCATGACCGAGTTGCGGTAGTAGGTCAGCATCACCGCCTCTTTGCCGGTAGCGGTGATAATTGGCCCCCAACTGTGATCTATGCGCGACAGTCCCGCCGTGCGCGCCGCCGCATCGAGGATTTCTCGGGCGCTCCCCTCCGGCAGGATCACATCATCGCTGTAGGGCAGGCGCTGCAACAGCGCGATAAAATGGTCGATCTGCGCCAACAGTTCATCCTCAGCCATCGCACGCTGCGGACTGGACAGCAGGATCATGGCCACCAAGCCTATCGGATTAATCACTGCCGCGGCATTGATACGCTCCATATTCTCCTGGGCGATGTGATCGACAACACCGGGTATAAAGCTCTTATCACCGGCCTGCAGCTTACTGCGCCACTCCGGCTCAACCCGGCTCAAACATTCATCCAGGCTAATCGGTTCACCGAAGGAGACGTGAGGGCTGCCATACGATGACTTGAAAATTCGCGTGGCCTTCAACAAGCCACCTGCAGATTCACTCTGCTTGGCTGCGCCGCGCAATTCCTTCACATAGGACGCGCCCTCCACCAGTTTGTCATAGCCTACATACACCGGAACCAGGGCAGCCTTGCGCGCAGGTTGCGCCAAAAAGCTCTCCACCGTCATGCGCAACATGCCTTTCTTCGGCGGCAATAATCGCCCGGTTCGCGAGCGGCCGCCTTCGGGGAAGAATTCCACCGGGTAGCCGCGCCCGAGAATAACATCGAGGTAGTTGCGAAAAACGGCTGTATATAGCTGCTGGCCCGCAAAACTACGGCGGATATAAAAGGCACCACCGCGACGCAGCAAACCACCCACTGGCCAAAAATTAAGGTTTACCCCCGCCGCAATATGGGGCGGCACCAGACCCTGGGTATACAGGCCGTAAGAAATGAGCAGGTAATCCAAATGGCTGCGGTGACTGGGCATGTAAATTAGCTGGCGGTCGTTGGCGGCGCGATTAAGGCGGTCAATATGGTGCAGGCGGATGCCACTGAAGATCTTGCGAAATACCCAGCTCAGAATCAGGTCCAACACCCGCAGCATTCGAGAGTCGAAATTCGCGGCGACCTCGTCTGCCATTTTTCGCGCTTGTTTTATCACCTGCGCATCAGTTAGCTGCTTTTCCTGCTGGTGCTGGGCCATCGCCGCTTTAACTTCAGGGCGGCGCAATACCAGGCGAATAATCGCCGGGCGCGATAGCAGGCTTGGGCCAAGTGCAGCCGTTTTTCGGCGGCTATAGTAGAAACTCAGGGTGCGAGCCAGCAGCTCCGCCGCCGACGCCGGCTCTTCGGTGCGGGCAACCAGTGTCTGAAAGTTAATGGGCATGGCGAAATGCAAAATCACATTCTTGCGCTGCGCAATGATCACCATTAGCTTGCGAAAGGCCCCGCCGCGTTCACCATCGCCGAGCAGCAGTTTCAGAAATGATGTTTCACTGCCGGGGTCGCGCCCCCAAAACATCGACACCGGTACAATCTGCATTTCCTTGGCCAGGGCACTGGCCGTGTCATCACCGAGGCGCGCGATAAGCGCCGACATGGTCGCCTTACCGCGGTCATTGCCGCGCTCGCCGCGTAACACCGGCAAATACAGACACGCGGCGCGGCTGCTATCGGGCAGCTTACCCGGTGTAGCGCGCAGCAGTGGCAGCCCCTCAGCTTTAAGAATCCGCTCGAGCAAAAACCGGTCAGTCCAGCTGTGCTGGCGCAGTACATAGCACACCGGTCGACCGTCAATGGCCTCGCGCAGCCCCTCGTCTACCTGCACAATATTCGGTCGAACAAGTGCGAACACGGGGGCCGAGACGAATCGACACAGCAAAAAAAACAGTTTGGTAAACCAGGGCATGGGTCTATGGCTTCCTGAAAGCATCGCCAAGCATCAGCGAGAACTGTGCTCGGTCACTATGGTTATCAAATCGAGTTTGAAAAATGGTAATTTTACCGCGTTAATGCGCCGAGGTCGCGCCTCGCTAAAAGAAATCCACGCATTGGCGACCCGAGCGGGCAGTGAACGTCGCGGCCACGTACAATGGTTGCCCGCCAAACCTCAGACGAGAGCCAGAACACCATGCGCCCGATTCCCTTCGACAACAGCTACCAAGCTCTGGCGGACAGCCTCTTTCATCGCCAGCAGGCAGAGCCGGTGTCCGCGCCGCAAGCCCTGCTGATTAACACCGGGTTGGCCGAAGCGCTGAATATCGACAGTAAGTGGCTGGCCTCGCCGGCAGGTATTGATGTTCTGTCCGGCAATGCGCTGGCCGCGGGTAGCCAGCCCATTGCCTGCGTGTACGCCGGTCATCAGTTTGGCAACTACAATCCGCAACTTGGCGACGGCCGCGCATTGCTGCTCGGTGAAGTCATTGACCGCCAGGGCCAACGCAAAGATATTCAATTGAAGGGATCCGGGCGCACGCCCTACTCTCGCGGTGGCGACGGCCGCTCACCACTGGGGCCGGTTATTCGCGAATACCTGCTCAGTGAGGCCATGCACTGCCTGGGCGTACCGAGCACGCGGGCCCTGGCCGCGTTGGCTACCGGCGACCCGGTTTTTCGCGAGCACGGCCCTCTGCCCGGCGGTATTCTATGCCGCGTTGCCAGCAGCCACTTGCGCGTGGGTACGGTTCAGTTTGTCGCAGCGCAGCGGGACCCCGAACTACTGCAGCAACTAATGGATTACGTTATTGACCGCCACTACCCTGAGTGCAAGCAGAGCGAATCGCCCTATGAAGCGCTGTTTAACGCGATCCTCAATGCCCAGGCAACGCTTATCTCGCGCTGGCAGGCCCTGGGGTTTATCCACGGCGTGATGAACACCGACAATATGTTGCTGTGCGCGGAAACCATTGACTACGGCCCCTGCGCATTCATGGAGACGTATCACCCCGGCACGGTGTTCAGCTCTATCGACCAGCAAGGGCGATACGCCTACGGCAATCAGCCAGCCATCGCCCAATGGAACCTCGTGCAACTTGCCCAAGCCATGCTGACGTTGATGCAGCGGCCGGGCGAGTCGGACCTAAAACCGGCCGTGCAGCGCGCGCAGGACACCCTAAACACTTTCCCGGACACCTTCCTCCAGTCGTATCGGCAGCGCATGGCCGAAAAACTCGGCTTCTCCCATATCAACGATGACGACGAAGCCCTGTATCGCGAATTCCTGGCACTACTGGAAGAACACGACAGCGACTTCACCCTGAGTTTCCGCAGCCTGAACGACCGCGCAGCGGTAATGGCCAACTGCGAAAGGGGTGGTGACAGCATCGCTGGGCTTTTCCAATTGCCGAATGCCTTCGCGCCTTGGTTAGAACGCTGGCAACAGCGCTTCAATGCCGACGCCACACCAGCCGAGCAGCGCTACTTCACCATGCAAAAGGCCAACCCGGTATTTATTCCGCGCAACCACTTGGTGGAAAACGCCATAGAGAAGGCCTATGAGGGTGATATGAGCGTGTTCTTTGCCCTGCAGACGCGATTACAAGACCCTTTTGAATACCAGTGCGATGCGGCCGAGTTCGCCGCACCCGCTACCGACGGCAACCGGGTAACGGCAACCTTTTGCGGAACCTAGTGCTGCCCGAGTAATTGGGCCCGCGAAGGCGGGCCTGTACGGAACGGCAATCAAAGGCCGAGTTTTGCCCGAACCTTCGGCGCAACGTTTGCCTGAGACAAGTCGCCGTTGTAGTGCGCCTTCACACGGCGGTCCATCACCCAGCGCCACAGCGGCGGGAAGTACGCCAGCGGCACCATTCCCGCATAACCACTGGGTAACTGGGGAACGTCCTCGTAGTGACGCAGGGCCTGATAACTGCGCGTGGGGTTGGCGTGGTGATCAGAATGACGCTGCAATTGATACAGCAGAATGTTCGTCACCAAGTGATTGCTATTCCACGAATGCTCGGGCTGACAGCGCTCGTAGCGCCCAGAGGACAGCTTTTTGCGGCACAAGCCGTAGTGCTCCAGATAATTGATCACTTCGAACAGGGTCATGGAATAGAGGGATTGGGCCGCCATAAATGGCAGTACCGCCCAGCCAAAGACCGCAGCAATAATGGCGTACAGCACCAGACTCATCGACCAGGCCTGAAGGTTGTGGTTCTGCCAATGCCATACTGGCTTGCCCTGACGCTCAAGTCGCTTCTTCTCCAACGCCCAGGCACTGCGGAGACTGCCTGTCATGGTGCGCGGCAAAAACTGCCAAAAGCTTTCCCCATACCGGGCACTGGCTGGATCTTCTGGCGTTGCCACCCGCACGTGGTGACCACGGTTGTGCTCAACGCAAAAGTGGCCATAAAAGGTCGGCGCCAACGACAACATGCCCAGGTACTTTTCAAGCTTGCTATTTTGGTGACCGAGCTCGTGGGCAGTATTGAACGCTACCCCGCTGACAATGCCGACCGATACCAACAGCCCGCTGATTCCCACCCAGCCCAGCTCGCCGCCGGCCAACACCGACATTGCCCAGAATAAGGTGGCAAATTGCAGGGGGAGGAACGCGTACACACAGTAGCGGTAGTAGCGGTCTTGTGACAACGCCGCAACCACCTCCTCGGGGGGATTGTGCGGATCGTTACCAATTAGGTAGTCCAACGCGGGAATCACGGTATACAGAAACAGGGGCGCAAACCACCACCCCCATTCCGATCCCGTCAGTGCTGCCATGCCCCCACTCATCAGCGGAAATAACGGCACGATCATGCCAAATAGCCACAAATACCGTTTGCCATCGACCCACTTTGCTGCGGACGACGGCGTGTTGATCTCAAGCTCACTAGCCATTTCACCACCTAATCTACTTATTGGATTTATTTACCTACTGATTTGTAGATTATTGGCGAAACAATGCCGTGTCAACATCTGGTAGACTTAATCCTACTATTTTGAAGATTATGGACTCACCATGGCGCGGCCTCGCACACAACCCAACGCTCCCAGTACCCGCAGTAAAATTCTCAATGCCGCGCGCATTGAATTCTCCACCCAGGGTATCGCCGCGCCACTGGACGCTATCGCCAAGCGCTGCGGCATTCGGCGCCCCTCCCTGCTACACCACTTCCCCTCCAAGCAAGCACTGATTGCCGCGGTTACCGACGATATTTTGGGAAAGGCGCGAGAGCGACTCATTCAGGCAGTTGGCGCCAAAGGCGGCGACTATGCACAGACCATGCAGGCCATTATCCGTGTGCTGAGAGACCTGGAGGCCGAAGAACAGGGGGTAGCCGGTGTGCTGCTGCACGCACTGATGAGCAGTGACACCGACAACCCGGTGTCGGGCAAAATGACCGAGTTTATCGATATTATTTTTGCCACCGTATTAATGGCGGGAAACCCCTCGGGCAAGCCCAAGGTCGAACTGCGCGCCGCTATCGCCCACCTGGTGATGGGCGAGTTGACCCGCGTGGCGCTGGCTAGCAGCGCCGATGCTATTTGGGGAGAAGGCGACGGCGTCGACCAGTTGTTTCGCAGCTACTTCTTACCGTAAGCCGCTAGATACCTATTCAGGGCTGTTCAAACTGCCACTCAAAACCGCCGCTTAACGCGGACTTTGTGATGGTGATGCGCGATGGCACGCCGCTCATTCGCACATCGGTAAACGCCTTATCCTCAAGATAGAGGGTCAGGAATTGCCGCTGGCGAGCGCTCAGCGCTGCCTTTTGATTTCTCAGCGCTTCCGGTACCTCGATATTCCCGCGAAAGCTCCTCGGCTCGTCGTCCAAGCCCCTCGCGCGAGGCGTCTGCCGAATCACATCCACCACATGAAGAATCAGATCCATGCTCTCTTCGGGGCCCGTGTAAACACGCAAGGCGGTTGGCGAGCAATACAAATTGAAGTCGCTCAGCTCCGCCGCCCAGTCCATGTCGTCGCGCAGATCACGCTCAGGCGCCAGAGTCGCTACCGCGGCCATATTCCGTTGATAGTAGCGATCCTCAGACTCGCCCAGGTCCCGCTGACTGGTATCCTTGGGGCTATTGTCTAACAGGGTGCCGCGCAAGTGCCCGCCCGTTGGGTAAAACTGCCAGTCAGCCACCGACTCTGCGGCTACCGCTTTCTCCCAGTATCCGACGTTACCCTTCGCATCGCGCCCCTCTACGCGAATTAGCCGCTGCGCTATATTAATGCCGAGCTTATGAATACTAATAAGGTGGGTAATTTCACCCGGCACCTTGGGCTGCTGCACCCAGGGAAACGATGGCAACTGTATCTTCGGGTTGGCTACGCCGCGCTGATCCTCGAAGGCGTATTGAAAAAACACCTCGTTGTCACCAGCCAGGTCAAAGTCGTAGTGACGGGTGTAGATATCACCATAGCGATTCACCGTGACCAATGTGGAGCCGCTGCTATTCAAATTGACGCCTTTAAACCGGCCGCGTAAGGGGCCGCATGCCTCGTAACTCTCGTCCTTGGGCAGCCAGGGGTCGATGAACGTATAGCGCTGCCCGTTATCTCGAAGCATCCAAATATGGGAAACCTTGCCGTCACCCACGCGGTGCAAATTGCCGGCGGGATCACGCCAGTTCTTATCTTCACTGTTGGAGATCACCGTCCAACTCCAGCTCAGATAATCCTCCTGAATGTAATAGCCGGTACCCAGCCAAACAGGCGCGCCCCAGCGCGATGTCCAGTTGAATAACAACGGATCTTTCAGGATGTTATCCAGCCCGTAGATATCGCCATTTTCACGAATAGCAACCAACTCATCATCGTCGGCCGAAATACCTATCAGGGTACCGGCCAAACACGCGGGCATCGGCACCGCCAACCAAGGTCCAGCCTCTTCGACCGCCGCATTTTTCTTATACCAAACACGCCCCTCGTGAAGGTAAAACTGGTACTTGCGGTTAAATGTTGCCGTATCGCTGCGCAGATGAACTCGCTCGGGGAAACCCTCTGGCACTTCCGGCGACACCACACCCAGTAGCCCGCTGCCAATATCGGGCAGCACATCCAGCGAGACGGGGTCAGGTATGCCCATTGTCCCCGCCAGCAATACACAGCTCGGCAAATCGGCGTGGTGATCCACCCGCTCGGTGAACGGCGCTTCCGGCCCCAACTCAAAGGGCGCAGCAGTTCGCGTAGCATTTGAGGTATTGCCACCTCCGCAGGACGCCAACAGCAACAATACACACAACCCTATCCCGGCTTTTCGCATCCCTGCCCCCTATAACCAGCCCAGCACGGGCACAAATAAAATTAACGACGCGGCGACAAACGTCCCCAGACCGGAGACAGCCACCACCTGCCGTCGGCGGCTCGGCATATCGTGCACCCAAGCGCCAACAAGATAAAAAGGCAGGTAGCCCAGCAGAAAAATAAGCCAGGGCGACGAGGCATTCCAGAACGGCCACTCCCACACCAGCGCGCCGATATGGTTCAAGTAAATTTCCACCAGTACCGACAGTGCCGCGTTGGTCGCGGCCCACACCACACGGTTATTAACGCCCAAAATTTTGGCCTTTGGGTCGCGAGGCAAAGTCAGCATTGCGGCCAAGCCCAACACCGCAAACATCAGGCTGATTTCAATATTCAGCCCCGCGAGTATCAGAAATGCCGTGTCACTGGGCGCCCCCCAAACCGGCGCGTAACCGCTGAAATGCAGCACCAGGCCGTTCCATATCTCATTTACCCAATCCATTAACCAGAATGCTAAACCACCCAGGATCACCGACCAGCGGCGAGCGTGCCACTGCTCGGAATACAGGTAGATGACCACCACCATCAACGGAATGACATACCACTGAAACTGACTGCTATCGCGCAGAATTTGTTGCGCCGCAGCCGCCGAAGGAGCCAGAGTCGCGTCAACCATAATTGTTATCTGCCTATCTAAATAGCAGCAAGATTACGGTTGTTTAGCAGCCGCTGCTTGCCGACCGCGGCCATTTATTTTTGCAATTCGGCCAACCCCATAGCGGGCGGCAAGATGAGCTAGCTGAGGGATGCCGGTATACTCTTGCCCTACATTGTGGTGTTAGGTGGCGCACTCGCTACCCACTAAAACATGCCAGGCCCGAACAATAACCGTGAACAATAATAAATTACTTGCCGCCTATGAGGCCTGCCATCACACCGTATCGGCATCGTATGCCCAGTGTCTTATCGACGTGGCCACCCGCCAGGGCGCCGACCGCTCCTCCCTGCTAGAGGCTGCCGCACTGACTAGTGAAGCACTCGCCACGCCCAGTCAACGATTGCCACTGGGCAAAATGATCGCGCTATTCGAGCGCGCGATTGAGCAGTGCGCCGATCCACTGATAGGGCTGCATATGGGCCAGCAGGTGCAAGCGCGAACTTTCAGCGCACTGGGCTATGCCGCGATGAGCTGCGCAACACTCGGGGAAGCCATCGCGCTGATCCCGCGCTACGAGAGCCTGGTTTACGATGGCGGCAAAACAACCGTCAGCGCCAATCATCGGCAACTCACCGTCAGTTGGGACGCTGGCTTGCCAGCCTCGCTGGAATACCAAGCGCTCAACGAGGTCATTGTCGCTGGCTGGTTGAGTTTTGGCCGCTGGATAACCGGAGAGCAGGGCTGGCTGAACGAAGTGCGCTTTCGACACAGCGCGCCTCTGGATTGCAGTGACTACGATCGCTTCTTCGGCTGCCCGGTGCATTTCGACGCGGACGACAACGCCCTGTGTGGCCCCGACTATTTCACGGACCTCCCCTTACTGCAGCAGGATGGTGAGCTGAATACGCTGATGGCCAGACAAGCCGACTCGCTGCTCACAAAAATACAGGCTAAACAAACACTTGCCGACCGTATTAGCCATCTTCTTGACGACATGCTCCCCAAGGGCAAGCCGCAACCGTCGCACGTTGCCAGTGCGCTACATATCAGCGAGCGCACGCTGAGAAGGCGCCTTCAGCATGAGGGCGTTAGTTTCACACAGCTGCTGAATACCGCGCGGTCTGCCCGCGCTAAGCACTACTTGACCGAAACCCCACTAAGCCTGCTGGAGATCGCGTTGCTGCTGGGTTTCAGTGAACAGAGCTCCTTTACCAGCGCCTTTCAAAACTGGCAGGGCTGCTCCCCCAGCCAATACCGCAAAGATCGCAGCTGACCGCGGCTATAGTCTTGCGCGGCAATCAGGTAAACTCTCTGACAAGATGAGTTTGCCGCAAACTCAAAGGAAGACCGACACCAACAGAGAACTCCCGAGGTCGCAACATGGACAATGCACAAGAGAAAACGGAACCCGCAGAGAACAACCAAAAACCTTTGAGCTTCTTCGAGGTTTTCAAGCAGGCCATTTCACTAATGTTTGCCCTGCAAAATCGCTCCGGGCAAAAACGCTTAATGGACTTGGCAGAAACCAATCCCATGCCGCTGATCTTCGCCGGCGTGACGGCGATGGCGATTTTCTTCTTGTTCTGCTTTATCAGCTCGCAAATTGTGATCAGCCTGCTGACCTCGTAACCGTCACACAGGGCTGCGCTGCCAGTGCAGACCAGCCCTCTCGGCTATGCGTTGCCATCTGTCGCGCTGGTGACTCGCTGATGGGGCTTAGCGCCAAACAGCCACGCTAATGCGGGAAGAACCAGCAAGGCACCCACCATATTCCAGAAGAACATAAAGGTTAGCATTAGCCCCATATCGGCCTGGAATTTAATGGGCGAGTAGATCCACGTCCCTACCCCGACAGCCAGGGTTAAGCCCGTAAAGGCCACCGCGGTACCACTGGTTTTCAGTGCTGAAAAATACGCGCTGCGAAGGTCCTGACCCTCGCGCAAGAAATGCGCTAAAGCGGTATAAATATAGATGCCGTAGTCGACCCCAATTCCCACCCCAAGCGCGATCACAGGCAGTGTTGCCACCTTGACGCCAATGCCCAGCATCGCCATCAATGCCTGACCGAGTAAAGAGGTCAGCATCAGCGGCAGGATGATGCAGGCAGTGATTTTTAGCGAGCGGAAATTGAGCAGGCACAGTACAATCACCACGCCATATACCCAGATCAGCATACGGTTCTGCGCGGTGCGAATCACAATATTCGTTGCCGCCTCAACACCGGCATTGCCAGCCGCCAAGCGGAAGCTTATGTGTTCGCTATTGTACTGCGCGGTAAAGCCCTCTGCGGCAGCAATCACTTGATCAAGGGTGTCCGCCTTGTGATCCTCGAGGAATAGAATCACCGGCACCATCGAACAATCGGTGTTTAACAAATTGCTTGGCACGCGGCTCAGGGAGTTATTCAAAATATATTGATTGCGACTCAACGCATGCCACTGAGGGTTACCCTCGTTCATGCCCATGATCACCAGCTTGGAAATATCAACCAGCGACAACGCCGATTGCACCCCCGGCACATTTTCCATCACCGCTTGAAAATGATCTATTGCCGCCAGCGACTGGTAATTGCCACATTGCTGAGGCAGGGTATGCGCCATCACAACAAAGACATCGGTACTGGTCGAGTAATTATCGGTAAGAAAAGCCGTATCGAGATTGTAACGAGAGTGCGGACGCAGCTCGGGCGCGCCGGGGTCGAGATCGCCAATCTTTTGCTGCTGGGCCAACCACCAGCCGCCTGCGAAAAGCACCGTGCAGGCCGCAACAATCAATTTGGCATTGCGCGGTAGACTCGCCGCCGACAGCTGGTGCCAATGACGATATTCGCTGTTGAGTTTGTCATCGCGGTAGCGGTGACAGCGCTGACTGATTCCGGTGTAGGACAACACCAACGGGAGTAAGATCAGGTTGGTTAACACCAGCACCGCGATGCCGGTACTGGCGATCAGAGCCAGCTCTTGAATAACCGGAATATCAATCACGCGAAGAGTAAGAAAGCCCACACCATCGCTAAGCAGGGCAATAAAGCCCGGTTTGCTCAACCGAACGAAGGTTAGCTTGGCGGCTTCCCGCGTGTCGACGGCGCTGTGGCTTAGGTGTGCAAAGCGGTTGATGATCTGCACCGAGTGGCTGATGCCCACCGCAAAGACCAAAAACGGCACCAGCATCGAATAGGGGTCTAAGCCGAGGCCCATAATGGGCAACAACCCCAGCTGCCAGACCACCGCAACCGTTGAACACAGCAACGCGGCAAACGTGCTCCAATGGCAGCGACTATACAAAAACAGCATCACCGCAGTGATCACAAAGGCAACCGCGAAGAAGGTCCCTACCAGTGACGCCCCGTCGATCAGGTCCCCTACCAGTTTGGCAAAACCGGTAATGTGGATACGCAGGTCTTCTGTCTGATATTTGTCGCGCACCAGCGCTTCAAGGTCAGCCGATAGTTGCTGGTAGTCAAGGCGCTCGCCCGTCTTCGGGTCGCGCTCAACCAGCGGCGCCACAATAATGGTGGAGCGGAAATTGTTGGCCACCAAGCGACCGATCTGGCCCGACTTAAGTGTGTTAGCGCGAAGCTTTTCCAAAGCCTGAGGCGAACCGTCGTAATCGTCTGGAATAACTGCGCCGCCGACAAAGCCCTCTTCGGTCACCTCCAGCCAGCGGACGTTAGGCGTCCACAAAGACTGAAGGCCGGCGCGATCGACGCCGTTTATATAAAAAACCTCGTCGGTGATCTCTTGAAGGGTTTGTTGAAATTCCTGGCTAAATATATCGCCGTTTTTATTTTCAACGATGATGCGCACCGCATTACCCAGCCCGGACAGGTCTTCGCGGTTTTCCAGAAAATTAACAATATAGGGATGAGATACCGGGATCATTTTTTCGAAGCTGGCATCCGGTCGCAACCCCCGCAGCTGCCAGCCAAAAAATGCCGTCAGGATCACAAATAGCAGTATTAGCGGCGCTCTGGCACGCAGTAACAGCGCCCCCAAAAACGGGCGTAAACGGCCATCCTCTTCCGTTAAGGTCAAGCTTTCTTCGCTACTCACTGGCCTCTCCTTGGGGAAGCGCCGCGGCGCCATTCATACCCACTGCAACGACTCGGCCACTGCCGTCGCCGCTTACCGACGAGAAGCTGCTGCGACTGGGGTGTAGCTTTGACGCGAAGGGGGCGCCCTCTGGGCCAAGCAGATAGCCGCCTCCAGCGCCGACCAAAATCACCGTTCCATCGGCCAAGAGCGTGCCGCCATACAGGCTGAAAGGCGCGGCAGGCAGAGACTGCCAACGCGTGCCGCCATCCACACTTTTAAAAATATGGCCGCGCAAGCCGTAGGCCATTACCTCCTCGCCCCGCGTAACAACGCCGAATAGACTGCCATCATAAAACGGCCCCAGGCGCTGCCATTGGCGACCACCATCCAGCGAGCGATACATCAGTCCCGCCTCGCCACTAAGGTAAAGGCGGCCACTGCGATCGGCATCGACATCGTAATAGTGATAGCGGTCAGGGTTCTCAATTCCCGCCGCAGCGATCACCCAGTTTTCGCCGCCGTCTTCGGTGCGATAAATCATGCCGTATGCGCCAACGGCGACGCCGTTTTTGGCATCACCAAACCAAATATCAAGAAAGGGATCCACCGGGCCGGTCTGCAACGCGAGGGCGGCATCCTCCAGCGCGTACTCAGCGTCGTCCAGACGATATTCAAGGTCGTCGCGCTCAGCCTGTTGCGAGTCGTCCAGCTCCTCGATTGTCTCGGCCAGCGAATCGCGACGTTGCTGAATAAAGTTCAACCACTGCCGGTTGGCCTGGTTACCGTCGAACTGCTTGTGCCACGTTTGGCCGCCGTCACCGCTGTGCAGGATGATGCCACCATGGCCCGCCGCCCAACCGTTTTGGGCATCGATAAACGTGACCGAAGTCAGCGTATTGCTGTGCGGCACAACGGCCTGCTGCCACGTATTGCCGCCGGTGTCTGAGTACAGAACAACGCCGCGCTCACCCACCGCGACCAGTCGGCCACCCGCACGGGTGATATCAAGCAGAACACGCTTCCCCGCCTCGGCCACGGTCAACGCGGGAAGTGCCTCAAAGTCGTTGGCGTAAGCGCTGCTGCCAGTGACTACACAAGACGAAATCAAGGCTATGGCAGCGCAAACCTGGCGGACGATGCGCGGCCAATGCCGCGCAGTAACTTGTTTATTATTGTTTGTCATAAGCCGGACTTAACGTCGCCCAGCCCGGCGCAAAGCCGCCGGTGTGAAGTCTCTAAATTTACCCTGGTAATTAAAGTCGTACTGGTAGCCCTCTTCCTCATTATCGAGGCCAGTAACCAAATAGCGACCGGAGTTCAGGTCATACAGCGACTCGCACGCCAACCAGGGCACGGCCACTTGATAATGCATCACTTCATGGCCTTCTTTTACCTTCCACAACTCGCCGCGACCGTCGTAATGATCTGCGATGGCGATCTGCCAGGTGTCCTCGTCAACAAAGAAGGTACGACGAGCATAAATATGTCGGGAGCCCTCTTTCAATGTGGCCTCAACCACCCACACTCGGTGCAACTCATAGCGCAAATGCTCGGGATTCATATGCCCTTTATTGAGAATATCTTTGTATGCCAGCTTGCCGTCTCTCAGGCGATAGCTGTTATAGGGGATATATAACTCGCGCTTGCCTTTTAATTCCCAGTTGTAGCGATCCAGGGCGCCATTGAACATATCGAGGTCGTCGGAGGTGCGCAAACCGTCCGAGGCTGTGCCCGGGCCGTCATAGGCAATGGTCGGAGCCAAGCGCACGCGACGCTGCCCGGCATTGTAGAGCCACGCGGAACGCGGCTCCTTAATTTGGTCAATATTTTCATGCACCAGCAATACATCGCCCTCTAAGCGCGCTGGCGCCAAAATACGCTGCAAGAACACAAACAGGCGGTTGGGATTAGGGTTATCCGCGAAGCGGTTGGCAAACAATACCGACTCCTCAAATAACACTGGCGTAAAGCCGCCACTGGCCTGCACCGGAATCTGGGTATAGCGTCGCGACACACCCAGTGGGGTGCGATAGCGAGTGATATGATTCCAGATAACCTCCTGGCCACTTTGCGGAATAGGGAACGGTACACTGGCCGAGAAATTCACCAAGCCATTCCCGCCCTCGACCATATCGGTTTGGGTAGCCCCGGTTTTAATCCGCTGGTACTCGGTATCTGGCAGGCGAGCGCTACGGTGGCTGGGATAGACATTCATCTTAAAGCTATCGGGGTATCGATTGAGCAATGCCAGTTGCCCCGGCGACAGCTTGTCCTTGTGTTGATTGGCATTTGCTGCGGTGATCGCAAACAGTGGCGCTTCCCCGGCATAGGGGTC
The DNA here is from genome assembly GCF_964011655.1 of uncultured Spongiibacter sp. NCBI lineage: Bacteria > Pseudomonadati > Pseudomonadota > Gammaproteobacteria > Cellvibrionales > Spongiibacteraceae > Spongiibacter > uncultured Spongiibacter sp. Next base: position 50,055 of record NZ_CAXGPO010000018.1, read on the forward strand.
AACCAACCGTTCACCGGGCTTGTACGCGGCCGGCAATTTTTTTAGGCCGCCCGTCCAAGCCGGAATACTGCCATCGGCATTTGCCGCTCGCTCTGCGCCCATCGGCGTCAGCTGGGCACCGCCTAACTGCGCGGCTTTCTCAGGAGAAACCTTGGCAGAGGCGACGCTCGCCCCCAAGGCCGCAACGACGGTGGTGTAGAACAAGCCGGTCGTGATCGAGCGAATGCTGTGCTTGAAGCTCTGCATAGTAGCCCCCTCTTAAAATGCAACGGAAAAACTCAGCGAGATAAAATCCCTATCCTGCTGATCGTTATAATCGGCACCAAAGTAATTGGTGTATGAAATATCAGCCTGATAGGTGCTCAAGTAGTCGGCACTCAGGCCAATACTCAATGCCTGACGGCCTTCAATAAAATTCGGTGGTGGTGAATAACCGCTCACATCGTGAGACCACGCCATATTTGGTGTTAGGTTCACCCCCTTGAAAACATCGGAATAGGTCAGACGCGCTCGCACTCGGTAGCCCCAGGAGAAGTCCTCGACAAATCCGTCGTCGGTGCAGTTTTGCGGCTGTGAATTCGGCTGGACACCCGCTAACAGGCTCAACACAGGGTGCGAGTCACAACTCACCGGAATAATCCCCGGTAGCGGCGGTAATAAGTTGAGGATGGCAGGCGGTAGCGGCAGCCCGCTGTTTATTGGCTCAAAGTCACCGATGCCAAAGGTTGCCGAACGACCATAGTTAATCGCCTCGTTCATCCCCCCTATCCACACCCCACCTACTTCGGCGGCGATCGCCAAGCGGTCTGCGCCCATTACCTGCTCAAAGAAGCGGATAAAGGTCATCTGCGCCTGGGTGTATTCAACATTATCGAAACCATGCACCACGCCGCCGGGACCAGCGGCAGCGCCACGATCAGCAATCCGCGACCACTCGTTAAGCGAACCCAGCGCCAGTGTCTGGCTGATTTCTACGGTATTAATCTGCAAGGGAAGCTCAGGCCGGTAACTGACCTCACCCGACACCGCCCACAGGCCGAGGTTCGTTGCGAAGGTCAGCGCGTAGACTTCGATATCTTCAGGAAACTCGAAAAAGTACTGCGGATTTTCAGGCTGGCCGGTCAGCGGACTGAAGCTGGTCGCATTAATACCGCTCAATATCGGCGTGCGGCTGTGATAGTTCACGTAGTACGCGCCAATTTCCGTGCCGCCCAACCAGTCAAAGAAATACCGACCCGCAATACCCCACTGCCCTGAATCGCCCGCCTCGTCATCTGCAGCGCGCGGCATAAAGCCCCCGGCAGCGACCTGATCGGCGTCTGGCGCCGCCGTCGACAAGGTCAGCTTGTCGCACCCCCCGCC